>CALAYY010000117.1 GCA_937895465.1 uncultured Clostridia bacterium
AACAAGAAACAGAATAAAAACAGATGATGAGCTATTAAAAACTGTGGTTAAAGAAATGCAATCAAGAAGTAAAATAAGCTTAAGAGAAATCGCAAGTTTATTAGAGATAGGACGGGAAACATTAAGAAAAAGATTGTCAACACCCCCGTCCCCTTGACCATATTATTAACATGGTGTTAGCCAGTAGAAAGCGCCTTGTTTGTCTTTTGTTTTAATTGCTAAATCATTGTCATGTTCTGTTGAACTTATATTATTAGATAGTCAAGGTGCAGGGCTTTTTAACAATTAAAAGACCGCTATCAAAGCCCTACGGAATAAGTTTTTTTATGCATCAGCATAGTCAATGCAAGAAATGAGTAAAGAAAAGATTGTCGTCAAAAAGTTTTGCCTACTTGACAATAATTTCGTCAAAAGTATAATTATGTATATAGTTTAACAACATCACTTATATATACCTAAGCGTATCTATGAAAGGTAAGTATTTGACCTTGACAACTAATATTAATCATATTGAGGGAAGGAGAAGTATTAATGGGATTTTTTTGTACCTTAAAAAACATAATACATGGTATTATTGGCGGCTCTCAAGAACAAAAAAAGTTTGAAAAGCTCAAGAAAGGTGAATTAACTCTTATAGCTGATGATGATTTGAGAACTGCTGTCATGAGCTGGATGTGGAGCAAGTTTAATAAAAATTGGACCAATGAATATGCAATAATTGAATCTATGCCTAAGCCGTGTCAGGATGTGTATGCGTGTTGTGCTGTTGTTGATGAAATCAACAATGGAGGACTAAATCAATTATTTTTTATTACAGCAGGGCAGTTTGCAAAAATGGCACAAGATGGATTTGCCGCCTTAGGCAATGAGAAACTGAGCAGTGTTTTGGGAGCTGCGATTGAGATATACCAAGAAAATAAGGAACTATTGGCAAAATATAATGATGGGACAATAGAAAGCTTTTCTAAATCTTATAATGAAAAATTATTTGATGAACTTGATGAAGAGTTTTCCCAAGAAGAACCAGAATTTGATAGACTATTACTAACTTATATTAGGAATAATGAGAGTGCCTTTGGAGACTAGTTGAATAATTAAGCTGATAATAAAAGGTTTTCTAATATTGAGCTTTATCCCCAAAGAGATGGTTTTTTCAGATTTATTTAATTAATATCTTAAAAAGATATTAATTTTTTTTAACGATTGATTTCTTATAATATAGTTATAATTAGTCTTGACGTAATTAGTGCTATATAGTATTATACTATATAAGGAGGTAATTCATTATTAAGACTAATGGAGGATTTTTGATATCCCAAATAAAACAGGTGCAAGGGCGGGTTTTTGAAAAGCTGCTTATTGAATCCGGCATAGAAGAGTTTAATGGTGCGCAAGGGCGAATACTGTATGTTTTATGGCAAAAAGATAATTTGCCTATTGTTGAACTGTCAAAACGCACGGGACTAGCTAAGACCACTTTGACAAGTATGCTTGACAGGCTTGAAACTAATGGGTTTTTAATTAGAGCATTAGATAAATCAGACAGACGACAGATACGCATTATTCTTACCAATAAGGCACGCTCTATGCAGGATAAATACAATCAGGTGTCAGACGATATGAGTACAATCTTTTATAAAGGTTTTTCAACTGAGGAAATCATTAAGCTTGAAGGAAATCTGCAAAAGATACTTAATAACCTATATATGGAGGAAAATAAAAGATGACAGACGAGTTAAAAAAGCAAGCGCTTAATCTAATCGAAAGTGCAAAAATTGTATATGTATCATCTATAAATGATGATGGATTCCCTACCATAAAAGCTATGCTTGCATTGCATCATGATAACATTACTACACATTATTTTTCAACTAACCTTTCATCCAAAAGAGCTACACAATTTAGGCAAAACCCAAAAGCAAGCATATATTATTGTGATGAACAAGAATATAAAGGACTTATGCTGACGGGTACTGTAGAGGTCTATACAGATAATTCTCACAAGGAATTGTTATGGCGTGAAGGGTTTGAGATGTATTATCCAAATTGACTAAAAGACGAAGATTATTGCGTCTTAAAGTTTACCGCAATATGCGGCAATTATTATCACGGTCTAAAAAATCATTCATTTATAATAGAGGAGTTTGCCGATGCTAAAGCCTAGCAATCACACCACATGTTTTTTCACACAGCAGGTTTTTTTAATTGGAACATATGACGAGAACGGAGATGAAAGATTTGCGCCTGTTTCTTGGATAAGCTATACCAATGGAGCTCCTGCCTGCCTTATTATAAGCATTAATGGAACAAAGCGAACCAAAAGCAATATCGAACGTACAGGACTTCTTTCTGCAACGGTTGTTACGCCAGAACTGCTTGCTTTTGCCGAAAGCAAAAACAGTGCGACGGCTAATAAAGACAGCCTTGTTAATGTTAAGACAATTAAGGGAAGTATATTAGACGTTCCGCTTATAGCTGATTCGGCTTTTAGCTATGAATGTCAGCTATTAAAAATAGTTGAATTAGGTATGACACATACATATTTTGCCGAGATAAAAAAAGTGAATATTCGTGACGATATTGCCAAGCTTAGCTTTTATGACTTGAGATACATCAATCCTGTCATATATTCTCCAGATAATTATTTTACTGTTGGCAACCATATCGGCAGAATTGGAGATTATTCAAAAAATAAATTAGAGGATTAAAAATCATATGGAATTTTATGAAACTATAAATACACGAAGGACAATTCGTGATTTTAAAGAGGCACCTATAGATATAAAAGTCATACACCGAATAATTGATGCAGGTATGAAGGCTCCCACAAATGACCATATGAGAGACTGGCATTTTTTGGTTATAACTGATGTCGAAATAATACAAAAGCTAATCAAAAAGATTCCAAAAAAAGTGTCAGATGAACGTCTGGACTGGATTATGAAATCGTGGAAACTTGAAGATGATTATCAAAAAAGAATGTACTGTGATGCAATACCTAAGCAATATCAGATGCTGCTTAATGCAAGCTGTGTAATCCTTCCGCTATTTAGACAAAAGCAAAATTTGTTGCAGCCCAAAAATTTATCAGATCTTAATGCATTTGCATCTATATGGTGTTGTGTAGAAAATATTTTGCTTGCATCGACAGCTGAAAATTACACATGTGCTTTGCGTATTCCGCTTGGAGATGAGCAGGAATATGCACGAAGTGTTATGAATTTCCCAGAGGAATATATGATGCCATGCTATATAGCAATAGGAAAGCCAGCAGAAAAAGCTGTTTATAACAAACAAAAAGAATATGAGCTTATTAATAGAATACATATAAATCAATGGTAAATCTATTTATCATTAAAAATTATAAGGGAATTGATGCTGATGAAAAAAATATTATTGGATACGGATATTGGCGATGATATTGATGATGCAATATGCTTAGCATATTTGTTAAAGGAGCCAAAATGCGATCTGCTGGGCATTACGACTGTTTGCGGAGAATCAGATAAACGTGCTGCCATTGCAAGTGCTATTTGTAAGGCTGCCAATCGAGACATCACCATTGTGGCAGGATTAGACACCACCTTGCAGCCAATTCCTGTATATCCAACCCCTGCAGGTGCAGCCAAATTAGCAGATTGGGAGCATGAAATATATGAAAAAGGCAATGCGCCTAAATTCATGTATGACATGATTAAGGCATACCCTAATGAGATTGTGTTATTAGGCATTGGCAACATGACCAATATCGCTACTTTGTTTCAGACTTATCCTGATTGTGCACCCTTGTTAAAAGGACTTTATGTGATGAATGGATACTTTGGCAAGAAAAAATTACCCCAAGCTTATTACAATTGGAACTCATGGGCTGATCCTCTTGCCTCTAAGATTATTTTTAAGTCAAAAGTTAATATACACAGAGCAATTTCATTAGAAATCACTGAGAAACTCACCATTGAAGCAAAAAAAGCAGAACAATTACTTAAGATAGATTCTAACTTGATGAAATCAGTTTTTGATTTTGGAAACGCATGGTTAGAAAGCTCAGGCAAATTGACCTTACATGACCCGCTTGCAGCAGTCAGCATTTTTTATGATGATATCTGCAAGTTTGAGCGAGGTTTTGTTGATGTTGAAACAAAAGATGAAAGCACTATGGGCAGCACTGTTTTTACGGGCAATAGCCATGGAAATGTGGAAATTTCAAGAGAAGTCGATATAGAAAGATTCTATCATATATTATCAAGCACCTTAAAAGCCTGATATTTTTTGTTATGGTATGGCATTAATTCTATTCTCTTATGTATTTATATTATTGAATGAAAAGTTATAATATGCTAATCTAAAGAAGCAATTAATTAGATTTTTTGACAAGAACTATTTAAGCTTTGAAAGAATTCATCCTTAAAGGATTAGTAATGAACAAAAAGAAGATAAAGGCAATAATATATGCTGTTTTAGCCGCCCTGTTTTATGCAATAAACATGCCGATATCAAAGCTGCTGTTACAAAAAGTTGAGCCTGCCTTAATGGCATCGTTTCTATATTTTGGAGCAGGAATCGGAATAGGTATTATTTATCTTTTTGGAAATAAACAAAAAGACGATAAAGAAAAGCTGTCAAGACAAGATATGCCATATATTATAGGAATGATTGTACTTGATATAGCTGCGCCTATTTTTCTGATGATTGGGCTTATAAGCGCAACATCAGCCAATGCTTCCTTATTGAATAATTTTGAAATAGTGGCAACCTCATTGATTGCCTTATTTGTGTTTAAAGAATTGATTTCCTCTCGCCTGTGGATAGCAATTGTACTTATTACTTTATCAAGCATGCTGTTGTCGTTTGAAGATATATCCGCATTAAAATTCTCGTACGGCTCAATATTAATACTTGCCGCTGCAGTATGTTGGGGCTTTGAGAATAATTGCACCAGAAAAATTTCATCCAAGAATACTTTCCAAATCGTGATAATCAAGGGTGTTTTTTCAGGACTTGGCTCGCTTTTGGTTGCAGTTGTAAAAGGTGAAAATTTCCCTCAAATCCAGTATATTGCCTATGCTTTGCTTTTGGGCTTTATTGCTTACGGACTTAGTATTTTTCTTTATGTCAGAGCACAAAAAGAACTTGGGGCAGCTAAGACAAGTGCATACTATGCAATAGCGCCTTTTATTGGAGTGCTGCTATCATTAATAATATTGCAAGAATCTGTGGGTATAATGTATTTAGTTGCTCTCTTAATCATGGTTATAGGCACAGCTATAGTAATTATGGATACCTTAATTGTCCAGCACACACATTCTCATACTCATATTATTACTCATACCTACAATAAAAGCACCCACACTCATATAATTGAGCATATTCATAATCATTCACATCTTGGAACAGACAAAATACATAATCATTATCATTTTAAGTCCAAAAGACATAATGGATAGCGGTTTATTAATTCTCCATTTAAAATGAAATTTTGATTTTCATTTTGATATTAATATGATATAACTATTATAAATAAAAAGGGAATGAAGTTCTCCCTGTGCTATAAAAAAGCCAAACCGCTTGTAAAGCTGATGACTTCTGCGATTTTTTGGTTGTAGAAGTGTCAGTTTTTTTATTTTAAAGGAAAGTATATATGCTTTTTAGTCTTGCTTTGATTTAAAGCCCTTTTTTATTACCCTTTTCAATTTATTAAAAGTTTGTATTTTTAAAAGTCTTGATTAAGACTATATCTTTGTTTTACCAATCATTTCTATTTATCTGTGCAAAATAGAATAGAAAATTGACTTGTTCAAGAAAAGCCAAATAGCCAAGTTTTTGATTTTTTAGAGTTTTAAAAAGGATTTTGAAATTGACTAGAGGGTATTTCCATATTAAATATCGATATGATTAAAGGTGTAAATAAAAAATATATGAGAAAAAGTCAATAAAGACGGAAGGATTTTTAGCGATTTGGCTATTATTAATACCCGTTGGCTTTTGGATAGTGTTATCTGCATATCCTCTTTTATACGGTATCTCATTAGCATTTGTAGAATGGGAAGGATATAATCAGCCTGCAAAATTTGTATTTTTAGATAATTTTATTAAGTTCTTTATAATTGAATATTATTTGTGAATTCTTATTCGCAAGTAATAGGAAGGAGCATCGTAAACAAAGGTTATTTCGACTACAAATTAAATTACCGTCTAATGCATCTTCATTTTATATGTCCTTAATGTTGAAAGAAAATTTTTAGTAAAGTCAGTGAGAATGGAACTGATTTTGACATGATCAGAAGTGATGCTATAAGAGGATATACTATTTTTTAGAGTTTATAAGCAATGAAAAAACAATTTATGTTAAAATTTCCAACTTAAATAACGGAACTTATTTTGGAGCTGCTTTGTCAATAGATAAAATGAGTGTTTGTTTAGATAATATAAAATAATTTAAATGTTTTAAAGATATTGTTTTTATTATATTAATATGCTATAATGCATGTAATCGATTACATTTAGGGTGAAGTGATGATAAAAATAATAAAACATGATTTAGGTAATATAACTGCTGTATACACGATAATTGACGACATAGCCACTTTTACTATAGTGCCAAAAGAGAAATCAAACATAATTGACAATAATAAGCTGACATTAAAAGGTGAAAAATATAATTTGCCTGATCCGTTAATACAGGTGCATGTTTTTGGAGATAAAGTTAATAGACAATATTCTGCAGGACAAACAATGCGCAATTCGCAAAGTTCTTATGAGCTAAAGTATTGCAGACAAAAAGAACTGGTAACTGATAATACTAAAGAAATAATTACATATTTAGAAAGAGAGGACGGTCAAAAAGCAGAACATCATGTTGTTTATAAAAGCCAAACAAAATATTTGAATGCATATACCGTATACATCAATGATAGCGATAATGACATTGTTTTGGAGATGCTATCATCTTTTTCTTTGGGGAGCATTACTCCTTTTGTTAAAGATAATCCAGTTGGAAAGATTATTCTCCATAGATTACGTTCACAATGGAGTGCAGAAGCTTTTTTGGAAAGTTTTGAATGTGAGAAGCTGTTAATGGAACCGTCTTGGATGAACTATGGTGTTAGGGGAGAGCGGTTTGGTCAAAGAGGCTCTTTTCCTGCAAGGCCGTTTATGCCGTTTGCTGGGATAACTGACACTAAAAACAATATTACTTGGGCTGCAAATATAGGATGTCCATCATCTTGGCAAATGGAATTCTATCTTGCTCAAAACTCTGTTAATTTGTCTGGCGGATTAGCCGATTTTGAATTTGGGCATTGGCGAAAAATATTAAAAAAAGGGCAAAAATTGATAACTCCGACTGCGACGATTACTGTTATCAGCGGAGATATAGACGAAGCTGCACAAATTCTAACTCAAAAGCAAAAAGAGTATAAGATACTTGATAATGAAAAGTCCCTTCCTATTTTTATATAATGATTGGTGTAAAAACTGGGGTAAGTGCTCAAGACAAAATCTTATTCCTTTGATTGATGCAGCATCCGATTTTGGCATAAAATATTTTGTTATAGATGCAGGTTGGCTTGAGCCGTCTTATGAACATAAAAAAATATTTGAAGTTAAAAAAGATTTTTTTCCTCAAGGAATAGAAGAGATTGTTTCTTATATAAAACAAAAGGGCATGTCGCCAGGCATATGGTTTGAATTTGAAGGCGCTGATTATGAGGTTTTGAGTAAAGTTATGCCTGATAACTTATTAAAAAGAGACGGCATAGTCATAGAAAATATGGAAAGAGCATTTTTAGATTTTCGGGATCCAGAAGTTATAACTAAGCTAAAAGAGCAAGTTGCATACTTTTTAAAAGAAAAAGGTTTTGAATATATAAAAGTTGATTACAATGAGAACATCGGTATAGGATGTGATGGAGCCGAATCATTAGGTGAAGGCTTAAGGCAAAATATGCTTTGTGTGCAAGAATTTTTTAGAACAATCAAAGCCATTAACCCTCAGTTAGTTATTGAGATTTGTTCTTCGGGAGGCATGCGTACAGAGCCTTCTATGATAGCATTAGGCGATCAAGTCTCTTTTTCAGATATTCATGAAACTGAAGAAGGTGCAGTAATAGCAGCTAATATGCATAGGGTATTGCAGCCTTCAAGAAGTCAAATATGGGCTACGCTTAGACAAGATGACGATATTGATAGATTGGTTAATACTATATCAAAAGCTTTTTTAGGGAGACTTTGTTTTTCAGGGGACATAGAGCTTTTGGATTCTTTAAAAAAACAATATGTAAAAAAAGCTGTTAGTCTTTATGAGAAATGTGTACCTATAATAAAAGATGGAGAAACCTTTTATTTGACTAAAACTGTAAAATCAATAAGGCATCTAAAAGGTTATCAAGCTGTATTACGCCAAAATCAAAATGCAAATATAGCCATGCTTGTTATTAATACTTTTGATAACAACCATCAACAAATAATCATTGAGTCAAAATTATTAGATAATTATAAGATAATAGATTCATTATTGTCTCCAGAAATATCAGCAGAAGTTAATAAAGGTTCTATGATTATAAAGGGCATGAAAAAATATAATGGAGCGGTGCTATTATTGCAAGGAGAAAACAAATGAAAAAAGACAGAGATTTTTATTTTGGTATTTGTGAGATTTTTGAGGGTGCTATTGATAAGGCTATAGATCCCAGACAAACTGTAGATCTTGTAATCAAAACAGGATTTAAGTCTATGAGGCTTTGGATGCACAATAGCGATCTAATGACATTAGACAGCGATGGACGACCTATTTTAAAACAAGCCAAAATTGCAGTGTATAAGGAATTGATTGATATGCTCATTAAAGGAGGGGTAACTCACCTTACGGCAATGAATCACAGATATTTATATCCTCAAAACTTTGCAGACAACCCAGCAGAAAACACTTTTCCGTCATTTGACAGCAAATACTATCTTCCCTTTATGGAACTACAGACACAGTCTTATGAACTCCTGGTAAAAACTTTTCCTCAAATAAAGTTTTGGGAAGTAGGTAATGAAGTTAATGTGGATAGGTTTGTTGCAAAAGTCGGTTATGGCGAAAACAATTCAAACCAAGACACGACATTTACAATTGAAGAAAAAGCACAATTAGTTACAGACTTATGTTATTATTGCAGCCTAGGAATAAAAAAAGCCAACGCCCAAGCTTTGGTTGTAATGCCATCTCCAGCAGGTGATAGATTTGTTTCTGCTGATTTTATTGACAGAATTTACACCAATATATTAAGCGGCAAGCATCCTACGGGCAGACCGTTTGATAATAATTTGAGAAAATACTTTGATGTTTTATCATGGCATCCGTATAATTTTAGCGGTGATTCAAATTCTTTGGTTGATACATGCAATTATATATATAATATTGCCAAAAAGCATAAAGACAATAATATCAAAGTTTTTATAACAGAATATGGCTATTATGATGATGATCTTATAAAATATGGCTTGTCTCAACGAGATTCGGATATAAGGCAAGCGGGCTGTCTTATCGGCGATTTGGATGCAATCAAACAAAAGTTACCCTATGTAGAAACAGTACATATTTTTAGGCTTTTTGATTGGTTGAATGGTCCGGGCATGGAAAAGACTTTTGGTTTGTTTACTTCACCTCAAAGTCCTTCAGGTATTATACCTAAAGCAAAAGGCGTAATGGTGTATAAGTATCTCAAAGGCATTAACAGTGATACAAGATTACTTTACAAGTATTCCAAATTAGATATTCAAGATGATAAACTTATAAACAATAAGGATTAAGATAATGAAAGCAAAGATCCCTATAATAATTGATACTGATATAGGCGATGATATTGATGATATTTGGGCACTTGGTCTTGCCATTGCTTCTAATATGTTCGATATCAAACTAATATCGGTTTGTTATGCTGACATAGAATATAAGACTAAAATTGTTTATGATATTATAACTAAAACAAAAAATGATAAAATTGCACTTGCCAAAGGTGTTGAAATACTACATAACCTTAATCCTCCTCATTATCAACGAGTAAAAGATTTGAAGGGATCAGCATTTGAAGATGCACCCAAAAGTATTGCTGAGCAAGTTAAGCAAGGTGTAAGAGATATAATTGCACTAGGTCCTCTTGATAATATTGCCAGATTCGTGACACAATATAAAGATTTAAAAGATAAATGCCGTATTATTATTATGGGCGGTAGCATTTATAAAGGTTATATAAATCAAACTGCACCTTGTGCTGAGTATAATATACAAGTATTACCTAAAGCTTTTCAAACAGTTTTAAATTCGGGTTTTGAAATTATACTGGCGCCGTTGGATGTTTGTCGGGATTTTATCATTGAAGGCAGACATTTTGCCGCTTTAAAAGATTCGTCAAACACAGTCATTAATATAGTATTGGATTATTATCAAGAATGGCATAAAAATTATCAAGGAGGGGCAATTAAATATGATCAAAAAATATCTAGCGGAATTTTATATGATATATTACCTATATTATATTTAATTGATCCAGATAATTTTATTGAATCAGACAAGAAAATTATATGCACAAAAGCTGGCTATACAAAATTAAGATTTTACGGGAAAAAGGTCAAGGCACTTTTGGGCTTAAAAGATAAAGAAAAAGCTATTTCCCATGTAACCGATATATTCTTAAGGAAAGATTAATGAGAAAAATTAATTTTGGAGTTAATTATATTCCTTCAAAAAGTTGGTATTTTCAATGGGCAGAAGATCTTGATAGCATAAAAGATGATTTTTGGGCGATAAGGGCAATTGGTTTAGAACATTTAAGGATTCAACTTCGCTGGGATTTGTTTCAGCCTGAGCCTTATAAACTAAATTCTGTCTATATGAAAAGGCTTGAAAAGGTATTAGACATTGCAAAAGATACGGGACTTGAGATAGAAGTATCAGCTTTGACAGGCTGGCTTAGTGGGTTTTGGTTTTTGCCTTCATTTGCTCAAAAGGGTAATATTATATGCAACGGCGACATTATTAAAAGCGAATTATTCTTTTTAAAGCAGCTTTCAGCTTTTTGTTGCCATCCTGCGTTTTACGGATTAGATATTGGCAACGAAATAAATATGTATGCTTATAAGGACATGCCGAACAGTATATTTAATATGGAAGAAGGCAATAAATGGCTTAGAACGATTGCTTTAGGATGTAATGAATATTATCAAAATAAAAGCGTAACAATAGGCTGTGATCATCAGCCATGGCTTGAGGATAAATTTTTCTCTAGAAGAAATCTTGCATCTTTTGGTACATCTACTGCCTTACATACTTGGATAGAGTTTACAGGGGCAACCAAATATCATAGGGGAGCATTTTCAAACCAGTCTTTGCATTTGGGAGAAATTTGTTCAAAGATTGCTGATGCATATTCTTCTGATTTTGATAGAAATATCAATATACAAGAGTTCGGGATTTCAGACTTATGGCTTGAAAAGGATCAAAATATTGAAGATTTTATTTTGACTTTTATTAAAAACACACTAAAATGCTCTCAAACTAATCGTATTACTTTTTGGTGTTCACATGATATTGATCAGAAATACAATGAATTTAATGAGCTTGAATATGGTCTAGGCTTGTTTAATAATAAAAATGAACTAAAGCCTGTGGGCAGAGCATACAAAAAAGCAATATCATTATATAAAAATATAACAAAAGAACATTCAGAAACAACAGCAATATTAATTAATGATAGCTATAAAAAGTCAGACAAGGATTTTGGATGGTATTTTGGAGAAAAATTTTGCGCATTAAAAGAAAAAGGTAAAGATTCTATTTGCTTTATAACCGAAGATAATATTAATAATTTTGAATACTTGAGGACAAGACATATCACTAAGTTAATATATCCTGAGGAGGTTTTATGATTAATAACTTTGATGTAATTGTCGTAGGTGGCGGACCGTCAGGATGTGCAGCGGCATTATCGGCGTCAAGAGCTGGCGCTAAAGTGCTTATTATTGAAAAAAACAGTTGCTTAGGAGGCATGGGAACATCAGGTTTAGTCCCATCATGGTGTCCTGTTCATAAAGAGCTTTTTTCTCCTTTAGTATTAGAAATCTTTGAAGAAGGTTACAAATCTTTATCAATAACCTACGGCGATAAAGAAGAATGGGTTCCGATTAATCATGAAAGTCTAAAGTTAATTTATGAAAGAAAATTATTAGAAGCAAGATGCAAAATATTATTTTGTTCTAATTTTATAGATGTAAAAGGTATAACAGGTAAAAGAATTTTAAGAGTTTGGACAGGCGAGAAGTTTGTAGAGTTTAGTGCAAAAATCCTTATTGACTGTACTGGTAATGCTTCATTATCTAAGATGTTGGGAGCAACATTAATACATAGCAAACAAAAACAACCCTCAACCTTATGTTTTGTAGTTGGAAATGTTAATGACGAGCTGTACGATGAGAGTGCATTGCATACCAACAATCCCCAAAGTCCAATTTATAAAATTATCAGCGATAATAACTTTCCTAATATCCGACATGCTCATTTTTGCAGCAAATTAATTGCACCAGGTATTATTGCCTTTAATGCGGGCTATATTGAAGATATCGATATAAATGATGGCTTTTCTATCAGTAAAGGTTTGATTTTAGGAAGGCAAATGGTTCAGGAGTATATAGTAGCATTAAAGAAATACACAAAAGCATTTAATAATGCTGTAATTATTTCAACTGCCTCAACTTTGGGCATAAGAGAGAGCTATCGAGTTGAGGGCGAATATATTTTAACTATTGATGATTATAATAAAAGGAATAAATTTTATGATGCTGTTGTAAAAAACGATTATTTCTTAGATATTCATTCAAAAGAGCTTAACGAAAACTATTTAAGAAAAGACAATAATATTGAGAATTATTTTAAAAATTATAAAAAAGGCGAATATTACGAAATACCTTTACGTTGCCTTATTCCAAAAGGGTTTGAAGATTTTCTAGTTGCGGGACGTATTATAAGCGTAGATGAATTTGTTCAGGGTAGTATAAGAACAATGCCTGCGTGTTTGGCGACAGGAGAAGTTGCAGGAAAAGAAGCGGTTAATCGTTTAAAATATATTTAAAAAATAATTAATATATATTGCATATTGTATAAAAATATGATATAATGTAATCGATTACATAAGGCAGGGATTTGATGACAATTCAAGATGTAGCAAAAAAAACCAATTATTCAGTTGCAACTATTTCTCGCGTAATTAATGGAGATCCTCGAGTAGCTCAAAAAACGCGGGAAAAAGTTAATGCAGCTATAGAAGACTTAGGATATGTACCTAATCTCTTGGGTAGAAATTTACGCCAAGTCAAGAGCAATGTAATTTATGTTTTATTACCGTCTATTGACAATTCATTTTATTCTAAGATAGTTCAAAGTATTGAAAAAGAATCAATTAAAACCAAAATTAGCATCATGATTTGTGAAACTTATAATGATTTTAATCGTTATAAAACTTTTATGGATGCAATAAGAAAAAGATTGGCTGATGGCATTATTTTAATCTCACCTGGAAAATCAGAATTATTACCTAACTTTGATGATATACCTGCGGTCGTATGTTGTGAAACAGATAGTTTTAATTGCAGTCAAGTTGATATTGATAATGAATCGGCAGCTTATGACGCTGTAAATCATCTAATACAAACAGGCAAAAAGAAGATAATGTTTATTGGCGGTGACTTTACATCCAGTCATTTGCGTAAAAAAGGATATTTAAGGGCGTTAAAAGAAGTTGGACTCGAAACAAATCAAGACTTGATTATAGATAAAGACTGTTATGGATATGAGGACGGACTAAAAGCTGCTAAAAAGATATTGGAATCTCAAACAAAACCTGATGCAGTGTTTGCGGTGGCAGATCAAATCGCATTCGGAGTAATAAAAGTCTTCAATAAGGCAGGACTAAAGATTCCTCAGGATGTTGCCGTATGTGGTTTTGATAATTTGACATATGCAAAAATGCATAATCCTTCTCTTACAACGATTATGCAGCCAAGAATGGAATTAGGAGCTGAAGCGTTCAAACTTATATACTCAAAATTAAAAAATCCTCAGTCTAAAATAAAAAAAGTGATTTTAGAACATAAGTTAATCAAAAGATATTCTACTACAGGTATTGAAAACGAAGAAATTTAAAATAGAGATAAACTAAAACTGAATTAAAGGACAATAAAAAACATGCCCGAATCAAACAAAAGAAAATGGCTTAAAAATGCAGTATTCTATCAAGTATATCCTACAAGTTTTTATGACAGCAATAATGACGGTATCGGAGATATATGCGGTATTACTCAAAAACTAAATTACATAGAAGGTCTTGGCTGTAACGGAATATGGATAAATGCTTGTTTTGAATCTGCTTTTCGTGATGGTGGATATGATGTAATTGATTATTACAAGGTTGATCATAGACTTGGAAGTAACAATGATTTGGCAGAGCTTTTTAAAAATGCTCATAAAAAGGGTATAAAGGTAATATTGGATTTGGTTGCAGGACATACATCTGACCAATGTAATTGGTTTAATCAATCATCAAAATTAGAAAAAAATGAATATTCAGATTACTATATATGGACAGATAATGTTTGGGACAATGAGTCTGAATATAAAATGATAAATGGCGTAACAGAGCGTAACGGAAATTACATAATAAACTTTTTTGCTTTTCAACCAGCTTTAAATTATGGTTTTGCTAACCCTACAAAACCGTGGCAAAAACATTATACAGATAAAAGTTTTGAAAAAATACATAATCAAATGATTGATATAATTGAATTTTGGTTAAGTATGGGGGCTGATGGTTTTAGAGTGGATATGGCAAGTTCACTTATAAAAGGAGATATTACTGGTGAGGCAAATGCATGGCTTTGGAATAAACTTCTAACACAGGTAAGAAAGAAGTATCCCGATGCTATATTCATCTCAGAATGGTCTTATCCTTCTACTGCTGTAACCAAAGCAGGATTTGATATCGATTTTATGATTCATATCAGAGGGGATGGATATAACAGCCTATTTAGGTATGAAAATGATGTCAAGGCATATGGGCCATATGACGGACAAAGTTATTTTAGAAAAAATAGTAGCACTTCTTTTAAAATTTTTGCTGATGAATATTTGAGCTTTTTAGGGGAATTGAATGAAACAGGTTATATCAGCATACCGTCAGGAAATCATGATTTGAGTAGGATTAGTATCAATAGAACGGATGAAGAAATAATTACAGCACTTGCTTTTGTCTTAACAATAAAATCAGTTCCTTTTATTTATTATGGAGATGAAATAGGTATGCGTTATATTAAAGGATTGTCTAAAGACGGCGGATATGACAGGACAGGAAGTCGCACACCTATGCAATGGAATAATCAGAAGAATAAAGGCTTTTCTATTGCTGATGCAACTTACCTTCCCGTACATTTTGATGAGAGATATACTGTTGAAAATCAAAACAATTTAAGTAACAGTATATTATCTTATTGCAAAGAATTAATAAAATTAAGAAAGACGCATTCTGCATTATCAGCAGACAGCACGATAAAATTTGTTTCTGGCTATGAGGATGATATCTTAATTTATTCAAGAAAAAGTTCTGATGAAGAAGTAATGATATTTTTGAATTGTAAAGGCATAAAAAAATCAATTGCGCATAAAAATAAAAATTTCAGTGTTTTAAGTAGTCTTAACGCAAAAGTTGACAATCAAACAATAGAATTTAATAATGCTGGCTATATTATTGTTAGTTTAGGGTAGTACATAATAGCAAATTAAAGAAATAATTTAATCAAAAAAAATGTAACCGATTACATCTGGGGAGAAATTATGAAAAAAGAAAAAACAATCAATATGAAAAACCGGAATATTCAAAAAGTTAAAGGTATTATGTTATTTTTCTTTATTATATTTTCAGTATATTCTTTTACTCTTGTTTTTCCAATTTTATGGATAATATATAACTCATTTAAAACAGCACCTGAATTTTTAATGAGTGGGAATCCTTGGGCATTGCCGCAAAGGTTTATGTTTTCAAACTACTTAGATGTGTTTGTTTTGTCAGAATTTAATCTAGGTGAAATGTTTTTTAACAGTATTACCTTGGTTATAGGACAAACTTTCGCAGGTCTTCTTGTTAGTTGTTGTACAGCTTATGCAGTAGCAAAATACAAATTTATGGGCAGAAACACAATATATTTTATAGCAGTTACAATAATGTTTATACCTACAACAGGCTCATTGGCTATAACCTATAAACTAATGATTGACTTTAAACTTTATGACACTTATCTTGGCATGATAATTATGTCAGCAGGTGGCTTTGGTTTTAGCTTTTTCTTATTATATGGATTTTTTAAGAATATCTCTTGGAGTTATGCAGAGGCAGCTTTTATTGATAGTGCAGGGCATTGGACTGTGTTTTTAAGAATAATGCTACCTCAAGCAAAACCTGCTATCGTTGCTTTGGCTATCATATCAGGAATTGGTGTTTGGAATAACTTTTCTAGTCAATTTGTCTTTTATAAGACCCATCCTACGGTGGCGGTTGGGTTAAAAAGATTAAGCGACTATATAGTTTCATATGGAGCTGATTATCCAAGATATTTTGCAGCAATTGTAATGTCTTGCTTGCCTGTTGTTATTATTTATGCATCATGTCAAAAAATGATAATTAAAAATACTGTAGCAGGTGGCTTAAAGGGATAGAAAAAGTTTGTATTAACAAAAGAAAAAAGTTTACAAAAGAAAAAAGTTTAATACACTAAAGAAAAGAATTAAGAAAACTTTAAGATAAGAAAAAAAATTAAATAATTGGAGGAAAAGATGAGAAGATTTATGAAGGTTTTATCCTTGGTAACCTTATCAATTATGGTGATTTTCAGTAGTTTTGCTTTTGTAGCATGTGATGGAAACAAAGGAGCAAAAAAAGGCGAAATTTATATTATGTACTTTGAAGGAGGCTTTGGCAGCGAATGGCTTATAAACGCAACTGAACGATTTAGTGCTAAGAATCCTGAAGTTACATTTAGGCTTGAGAAAGATGCGGATTTGTCTCAAAATGCGCCTATGCTTTTACAAGCAGGTGAAAATCTGCCAGACATCATAATGTCGCAGGACTTTAATTGGATGGAAAATGTTCAAAACGGCGATATTGCAGATTTGGATGACATTTATAATAGAAAAGTTGCAGAGATTGATGGACAGGATGTTCTTTTAAAAGATTATATATCAGATGAATACAAGAGCTATCCTTGGACTCCAGCAATTCCAGGTTTACCTACTAAACATGCTTGGATTATTCCATGGTCTGCAAACACAGTATCATTAGCATATAATGATGACTTATTAAAAAAGACCCAAAAATCTGATGGTGGTTATTGGACTGCACCGCCTACAACAACTAATGAGCTCAAAAATCTTGTTAATGATATTAATACAACATCAGCAAGCGGCGGTTATAACAGTAAGCAAGTTAAGCCTTTTATATGGCCTGGTAGTGCTGTTAATTGGCTGACGTTTTTACAGTCAACTTGGTGGGCACAATATCAAGGAATAGCTGATGACTATCCCCAAGGTGAAGGAAATTGGTATAGTTTTTGGGAATTCGAATCTCCGGATGTTTTTTTGCAACAAGGTCTAATCAAATCCTATGATATGCTTAGAGATTTATTTATAGATAAACAAGCCCAAAAATGGTCTAATGTTCCTGAAGGTATAGGTGCATTGAAGACTACCGAAGCGGAAATAGAATTTGTTAAGGGTGAAAGCGTTATGATGCCTGTTGGCTCTTGGTTAGAAAAGGAAATGGATAATTATCTTGATGCTAGTTATGCCTATCCTAATATGAGAGAGAATTTGAGAATGATGCTGCTTCCCAATATAGAAGGGGCACGTTCAACAAATATTAACAATGCTCAAGTAGGGGACTTTATGTGTGTTCCAGAAAAAGCTGTTAACAAAGATTTGGCAAAAGAATTTTTATATTTTATTTCACAAGAACAAGAAATGTTAGAGTTTACCAAATCAACTGGAATGATGAGACCGTTTAAATATAATCCGGTTGAGCAATTGCCTGATCATGAATGGTCTGTCTTTCAATTAGATACTATTAATATGTACCTTAATAATACTAATTTTTATCAGTATTCTAAAAATGAAAGTCCGTTTTTTATTTTTAAAAAGCTTACACCGTATTATCCTACAATATCAACCCCTATAGGTGGATTATTAGCAAGTGACGGCCAAACTGTAGCACAAGGAATTTACACCTCTGTTAACCAATTATGGGATCAGTGGAAAACTGAATTGGGCATGGTATAGGTCAACTAATCTTAGGAGTTTTTTATGATTAATACACAAAAGGGATCAATTAGTGCTTTTCAAGATAAGAGAGTAAGATTTTATCAAAAAAGAAATTTCAAAAAGAATGTATTCATTTTTACACTCTTGGTATGGCCTATACTTCATTTTACAGTTTTTTGGGTCTATGTTAATGGTCGTACATTTCTTTTGATGTTTCAGGCTTTTGATAGATACGGCACTATAACAGGCAAACCTATGAGCTACTATTTTGTAGGTTTTGACAAGTTCATAACGATTATCAAATATTTCTTTGCATCACCTGAAAACGGTGGAGATATTGTGCTTAGAAGGGCTATGTGGAATTCATTAAGCGCATTGCCTCTTAATGTATGCATAATTTTGCCAATAGCATATATATCTGCTTTTGTATTGTTTAAAAAAATAAAGGGAGCTTCATTTTTTAGAGTTGTATTTTATTTGCCTTCTATGATATCTATTGTTGTTCTTACAATGCAATATAAGTACATGTTTGATAATAGGTTCGGCCCGTTGTATATGCTTATAAAAGCAGTTTTTGGATATGCACCTGATAGCTATTTTGGTGTAGTTGCGCATTCAGATACCATCTGGCCCCTTATCTATACTTATTGTGTTTGGGCTGGTCTTGGGACCTCCCGAGGTGTTAGAATACGGCAAGCTTGACGGAATAGGTTTTTGGCGAGAATGCTTTCAAGTTGTTTTGCCGCTTACTTGGCCTACAATTTCAACTCTAATTGTTTTGGGTACTATGAGTGTATTTGGATTTACAATGCAACCATATTTGCTAGCAGGAGCAGGAGGAGGTTATCAGGGTCAAACAATGACAATATCATTATACATCTTTACTATAATAACTCACAGCTACTCGCAGCAATTAGCAACTCAGGCTGCGACCATAGGTACTGTATTCAGTGTTTTAGGAATTCCTTTTGTTTTTCTAATCAAACATTTGACAGAAAAACCTTGGAAAGATGTTGAATTTTAAATTGAATGGGGTGAAAAATATGAAAAAAATAGAAATAAAAAAATTAAGTATAACAAAATTGGCAACTATAGCTATTATTATGCTGACTTTTATAATGGGTATGATTAATACACCTATTATCAAAGATATAAAAGCTGCGACCATAAAAGGTGAAAGCCAAGTAGAGAAGTTTGATTCAGATACTGTTGGAGAAGGCTGGCAAATCAAGGGTGATGCCGCCATGTCAGACGGCAAATACAGGTTTAGAATAAATGCTCCTAACGAATGGCAGCCGGCTGTCAAACCCCATATGTACAGTATCGAGGATTCTGCAGATGTGAAAGGTTTTTATGTAGAATATGATTTTGAATATATTGGCGGAAGCGGATGGCTTGGAACATTTTTTGGGACAATGGCGAAAAATGCGGCATTTTATGACGCCGGCATAATGCTTATGATGGATAAAAACGGTACAACAAGCGTTTGGAAAGGCAGCGGAGGTAAATTAACAGAGGATGCTAATTTCAAATTTAGCGCAATGCAGCCTTTACAAGGTTCGATTTATACATACAGAATAGAGGGTACCAGAATAACATCTGGTGTAGATGAAGGTAAATATAACCTAAAGTTTCTATCAGGACTTAAAGGAAATGCTCTGACGGAAAACAAAAATGTGTCACAAGCTTATGCGGTTGAAGCTGTTGTAGCATCTGGACATTTTGGATTTGCGTCAATGGGCAGTTTGCTTGCTGAAATCAGCAGATTTGATTATGAACTTATTAACACTTCAGATGAGGTTATTCAAGAGTTTAAAGAAAATTTTTCAGGACCTCGTAGCAAAATCTGCTATCCCAGTGATCCCACGACATTAAATGATAGTGATTGGTATTTAACTCATGCAACTGCAAAAGCCCCCGAATCCAGCTATTATTTAGGCATTATGAAAGAATTGAAGTTTGAAGATTCTAAAGACGGAAGAGTGGTAAGCTCTGTCCCTATGTCCATAGACTCACGTATAGATAAAAAGTTTGAAATAAAACATGATTTATATTATGAAAGCATAGCTCAAGATGCCTATTTTGGACTGGGACTCGGACTTAATTCCATTGATAACGCTATTGATTCAAAAAATTTAATTTATATGACAACCATAGCGGATGCGATTAATATGGGGGTCATTAAAAACGGTCAAAAATCTCAGAATACCCCTATTGCGCTTACTGTTCCAAAGGATGGAAACTCTGTTGAAATAAAATATACAGGCTATTATAATAGTAAAACCAAGAAAACTGATGTAGATGCTTTTATTGGCGGAGTCAAAGCAGCAACATTTTCTGATATCAATTTTGTCGGATATTATGCAATAGGTGCAATAGGAACCGACATAGCAAAAGTTAATTTGCTTATAGACAATCTTACAATTACTCAAGATACATACGCTGTAAAAGATAGATATGAGACTATAGATTTCTTAGGCACAGAAGTGCGTAAAGCAGGTAATGAAACTCTTGAAGCTGCTTGGTACAACCAAAACAAATGGACCAAAAGCGGAGTAGGTGTTAACGGACCTAGAAGAATTGGTGCAACAAACTATAATTACCTAGAATTTAAAGCTCCTGCTAATACAGTATCAAGTACTGGTAATATGTTCGGACCGTCAGAACCCTACGGTGATTATGTTTTCAGATATACACTTCAAGTAAAAGATGCCGAGTCATCTTGGATAGGGATATCGTTTGCAAAACCTGATATGACAAGCCAGGCATCAGCTTCACCGTTAATCACATTTGAAAGCAATGGAAATGGAATGTTGGTAAAAGGTATGAATGGTTTACAGACTGCTTCAGGACAAACTTCTTTCCAAGATACATCGACTACATTCTTTGATATTTCAAAGAGCTTTGATGTAATGCTAATTTGTCAAAACAATACAGTAAACTTATATTATTCTCAAGTTGGTACCAACGCATCATATGAACCTAAGATAACATTTGTTAATGTAAATACATATGGTCTTATTGGTTTGACTGCTGACTTGGCAGGAGGGCATGAATACATCGTAAAAGCTATGAATATAACCAACATTGATGACTATTATGAGCCTAATGATGAGACTATAAAAGCTGCCAATGTTTCAAATTTAGAATTAAATGACAGAGCAAATATTGCTTTTGAAAATGATTTTATAAACAATACAAGATGGAAAATTAACGGTAAAAACATCAAAATCAATAACAATGCATTAAAATTTGATAATACGAGTAAATCTGCATTTTTTACAACAATAGGCCAATTTTCTAATTATCAGCTTAACTTTGATTTGGTTGAAAAAAGCCAGTCTTCCGATGTAATTATCAGCTTTGGGAAAAATGCTAACAATCCTGGCGGACATAAAATTATCTTTAAAGCAGGAACGTCCAATATAGAACTTGTAGGCATGCAAACGAGCAACGGTCAAACAACAGCTCAATTACCTGTTAACATTTTTGAAATAAATGAAACGGCAAATATTAAGATTGTTGTTATGGGTAAAAATGTTAAGTTGTTTGTTAAGAAAAATTCAGAACCAATATCTGTTTTAAGTACAGCTGTTATGACTATAAATATCTTTGAATCATCTCTTTATGAGCCTGGTATGATTGCTTTTTCTACAGGAGATAACGGCAATATGACTATTGATAATATTAGGGTTTTGAGCCTTAATTACAATATTGATATGATAACCGAGCATAAGGATGGCAGCAACAAACCTGAATTGACTGATTTATCAATAAAAAGTGCTAAGAAAGGTTGTAACAGCAAAAATGCTGTCAATTCTATATTAGCATTATGTGCTTTTGCCTTTTTATTAATGCCTAAGCAAAAATAATAAAAGATTAATTTAAGGAGGAAATTGACGTGAAAAAATATTTCAAGTTGCTCTCATGTTTTGCACTTATTTTTGTTATGTTATTCTCGTTTATTGCTTGTGACAATACAACTGAAGAAATTCCTGAAGACAAAGGACCAGGATTTAAAATAGAAAGAGAAAAATATTTCTATGGTGTAGGAGAAATGTTTAGTGGAACAGTTGATGCGGCGCAGACTTCAGAAATGACTATTAATCTTTCTTCTGCAAT
>CALAYY010000118.1 GCA_937895465.1 uncultured Clostridia bacterium
GGAGCTGCTTATACATTGAAGGAAAAAGCACAAATAACTACAGATTTGATGTATTATGCTTCACGCGGCATAAAAAGAGCAAACCCTGATGCAGTTGCAGTAATGCCGGGATTAGTTTTTAGCAACAATGTATCTTCAGGTATTGTAGCTTTTTTAAATCATATTTATACCAATATCAAGTCAGGTGATTTTCCTTCTACTGGGATTGAGTCATCTACCGACCCTAATGATTATTTTGATGTGCTTAATTGGCATCCCTATAACTTTAGCGGTGACAGCAGCGAAGGGTCATCATTTGATAAATTAAACAAAATGGCTTATAAAGTAGCGCAAGACAATGGAGATGATGGAAAAAAGGTGTTTTTTACAGAATATGGATACACCACAACCCAACAAAGCGGTCTTAGCAGAGAACAGCTTGAAGAACGTCAGGGTGATTATATAGCTCAAGATATGCAAAACATTTGGAACAACCTACCCTTTGTAGAAACGGTAATAATCTTTAGGTTATTTGATTGGGAGCAAGCAGGTGCAGCAACAGGCAATCCAAATTCAATAGAAATAGGATTTGGATTGTTTACAAGTCCAAACAATGGCGATATCAGACCCAAAGAAATAGGCATAAAATTATTCAAACAAATAAACGGACAAGACGCTGATTTATCACCTATTTATCAATATGATACTACATGGCAGGCTTAACAACTAAACCAAAATATTAAGTTCAAAAGGGGAGAACCGCAGATGAGTAAAAATAAAGTTATCAAAATACTTTTTGCGATTATGGTCGTATTTTGTACTACAATGTTTGCTGTGAATAATGCTAATAACAAGATAGCCGTTGCAGGGTCTCAAGATGTATATATCATAGATTTTGATCAAAATGTTTGTGATTATAGCGTTAATGGAGAGAGTGCAACAAGCCAAATGCTTTCCATAGTGACTCAAGGGTTGCCTGAAAATGGCAGCGGCAACGGACTTCAATTCAACTCTGGAGCAATTAATGTAAAATACGCCGGATTTAAATTAATGTTTCCTAATGTATTAAAAAATGGAACGCAATACAGAATTAGTTATGACATTAATATAATAAGTACAAGTGCATCAGAAAATGTACCGCTTTATACAAAGCATACAGCACGATCACAATTTATGAAAACAATTTCAGGAACGGGCTCAGTTAATATCAATGAAGTATTTACTGGGAGCGGAACTAACAGTCTCGTAATTTTTTATGGGGTTACCGACTTGCAGGCGCGTTTTGTTATTGACAATATTGTGCTATACGAACTTATTGATATACATAATGTCAACATAACAAACAGACCTCAAAACGATACGGTAGAGGTTAATGATGAATCATTTTTACTTTCCACTGATGCACCCTATGGTTCTTTGGTAATTTGGAGTTCAAGTAATAAACATGTTGTTCAAGTTTCGCAGAATGGTTTAGTTATAATAGGTGCTGTCGGTTATAGCTTGATAACTGCTGAAATGAAGTTTGAAGGTATAACATACTCTGATAGCTTCGAATTAAGAGTAAATGATTTTGAAAACGGAACATATCTTTGTTATGACTTTGATGCTCATACACCGACATATGAGGTCTCTTGGCCAGGGGGTGCAGTATCCTTAATTGATACTAATTTACCCGATTCAAAAGGATATGGACTTAAGTATTCTACTGCAGGAGTACCTAGAACGTATCCTGGAGTAAAATTAACTTTGCCAAAAACTTTAAAAGCCGATGCGACATATTCTGTGTCACTCAAAGTTAGTGTCCTTAGTTATTCTGGATCGCTGCCATTTAATATGTATATTAATTGTAGCGGAGGACTGGGTAATAGTTCGGGCGCAAAACGTATTGAATCTCTAGGCATTCATACTCTTAATTATTTATTGAACACAACAGGAGCAGCAAATGCTTTTTCAATCTTTATTGAAACCGCTGTAGGATATGAGTGTGAATATGTTATAGATGACTTTATCTTTGTAGAAAAACAAGATATTAGCTCTGTTTCTATTACTAATATTCCTACAAACCGAGCAATAGAGCTAGACACTAGAAACCTTTGGTTAAGTACAAACGCACCTTTTGGATCAGAAGTTATTTGGAAATCATCCAATGAGCATGTTGCACAGGTCGATAACGGTGACGTTATCTTAACAAAAGATGGTCTAACAACGATATCTATTATTGCAACATATTACGGTGAGATATTTAAGGATAGCTTTGAATTAATAGTAAGTGATTTTTTAGGCGGAGATTATCTTTTATTTAATTTTGATAACTATATACCGACATATCAAGCTAGTTGGCCAGGCGGAACTGCAAATCTCACTACAGAAGATTTACCTATAGGTTCAGAAGGTTATGCATTAAAATATACGACAGGTTCTCAACCACGTCAATATCCGGGTGTTAAGATTACGCTCCCAACTAATTTAGAAAGCAATGCGCTATACATGGTTTCTTTTAGATTCAGACTAATTAATTATTCAGGTCAATTTCCTGCTAACTTATACATCAATTGCAGCGAAGGACTTGGCAGCAGTTCAGGAGCAATTAAGGTAATGCAAACAGGCAGCTATGCTTATAGCTATCCGCTTTATACAACTGGAGCTGCCCAAATTTTTACAATATTCATTGAAACATCAGTTGCCCGCGATTGCACTTATATACTTGACGACTTGACTTTTGATAAGATTACGCCTTCAGAGCAAAGGCTTAACAACTTTTACGGCATTGGTGAAATGTTTTCAGGAGCAATTGATAGTGCTCAAAC
>CALAYY010000119.1 GCA_937895465.1 uncultured Clostridia bacterium
TATGCACACGAATTATGCCGTTGTTATTAACTGCAATTCCGCAGCTTTCTTGACCTCGATGCTGCAAAGCATATAGTCCATAATAGGTCATTTTGGCTACATCAAACCCGTCAAAATCAAAAAAACCAAAGACTCCGCATTCTTCTTTGACTTTGTCAAATATCATTATTTTTAGCCCAACCTCAAAAAGATTTTATATAAAAAAATATAATTTTTAAAAATTATTCCCACTCAATAGTCGCAGGAGGTTTTGACGTGATGTCATAAACAACACGGTTGATTGCTCTTATCTCATTGACTATACGTGAGCTTGTACGCCTTAAGACCTCATGAGGAATCTCTGCCCAGTCAGCCGTCATAAAGTCGGTAGTGGTAACTGCCCTAAGTGCTAACGCGTTTTCATAAGTGCGGTCATCACCCATAACGCCTACCGAACGCATATTGGTCAAAATTGCAAAATATTGATTGATGCTTTTGTCAAGCCCAGCAAGCGCAATTTCTTCTCTAAATATCGCATCCGCTTCTCTTAATACATCCAGCTTTTCTTTGGTTATTTCGCCTATAATTCTTACTGCTAAGCCAGGACCGGGAAAAGGCTGTCTAAATACAAGCTTTTCAGGCATGCCAAGTTCTAAGCCCAGCTTTCTTACTTCATCTTTAAAAAGGCTTCTAAGAGGTTCGATTATTTCCTTAAACTTAATGTTTTTGGGCAGGCCGCCTACATTATGATGACTCTTGATAACTGCACTTTTACCAAGTCCGCTTTCTATTACATCTGGATATATCGTGCCTTGAACAAGATAATCCACCTCGCCGATTTTGGCGGCTTCGTCTTCAAAGACTCTGATAAACTCCTCGCCAATGATTTTTCGCTTGGTTTCAGGGTCTGTTACACCCTTGAGTTTATCCAAAAATCTGTCTTGAACGTTGACACGAATCAGGTTAATATGCTGTTTGTTTTTGAAAAACTCTTCAACCTCATCGCCCTCATTCTTTCTTAATAGACCATGATCAACAAAGATGCATATAAGATTGTTGCCTATTGCACGGCTAAGCAGCATTGCCGCAACCGAACTGTCAACACCGCCGCTTAAAGCACATAAAACTTTTTTGTCCTTAACTTTGGCTTTTAACATTTCGGCATAAGTTTTGGCATATATACTCATCTGCCAGTCAGCACTTGCACCGCAAATGTTAATCAAAAAGTTCTTTATAATCTTAAGTCCTTCTTCAGTATGATTAACTTCGGGATGAAATTGAACACCAAAAACTTTTAACTCGTCATTGGCAATAGCCGCATTTTGGCATGTATCAGTATGACCTATCGAATAAAAACCTTGAGGCAAAATTTCTGCTTGATTGGAATGGCTCATCCAGCAGTTAAAAGTCTTTTTTACACCTTCAAATAACTTGTGACTGTTATCTACTGTTAAACTGGCATTGCCGTATTCAGACTTATCAGCTATTATAACTTTGCCGCCCAAAATATGAGCAATAAGCTGTTCGCCGTAACAAATACCCAAAACAGGCACACCCAAAGAAAATATACGCTTGTCAGGCATAGGTGCATTGTCTTCAAAGACATTATCAGGGCCTCCACTAAGAATAATACCTATGGGGTTAAGACTTTTGATTTTTTCAATGTCAGTATCATAATGCAATAATTCGCAATAAACATTGCATTCTCTTACTCGTCTTGCTACAAGCTGATTGTATTGTCCGCCGAAATCTAAAATAATTAAAGTTTGTGTATTCATCAAAAATAAAAATTCCTATATTAAAAAAGCTACTATATTTTACCAAAAAAATGTATTTTTCTCAACTATATAATAGCATGCACATTATAGAAATTTTTTTACAGCTAAAAAAAGCCCGCTTTTTAAAGCAGGCTTAGTATTTTATTTATTAATTCTTTTTTTACTTTTTAAAATCTTCTATAAGATTATACATTTTGGTGAGTTTTCCATAAGCCTTAATCTCATAGGTTTTGTATTCAATGTCGTTTTCAAGGCTCTCTTGGTCAACAAGATACATATTAAATGATGCTATCTCATTTTGGGTATATCTTACCAAAAAGTACACGGTATCATACGTTATATCCACTCCGTCAATTTTGGCTGTCTTTTTTAATGCTCCATTTTTATCAAAATATCTGAAAATAACCAAATATTTTGAATCATTCTTTAGAGTAGATGATTGTGCTTTTAGTGCTTTTATATTCGACATTTCAAGCATTTTGAATTCGTCTTGATTGTCAGCGTCTTTTGCCAATTTTGCACTCTTAAACCATTGATTTTCCAAAATACCGCTCAATGCTGAATAATCTGTAGCATCCTTATAGGCATTAAAAAATTTGTTAAGATTGTCTTCAGATCCTGTACTTGTAAGCTCAATAGTAGATGAAGAAGTATTGCCGAATCCGCCTTCAGAAATAATCTGAATTGAATAAGGCTTGTCCAGTTTGGGTGCAACATTGTTATGAATAAAACCTGTTGTAATCAAAAAACCTATAATAAGTACTACAAGTGTAATCCAAATTGTATTTCCAATAATTTTCCCTGTATTTCTTTTTGTTTTCGCCATTTTTTTATCCCTTTGAGTTTTAGTATATATGATTTTTTATTTACAGTCAAACCAAAAAACGGTTCTAAACTGAGAAATTGAGAATCGCGAACAAGCGAGGCTTGCATTAAGACCTGCACGTCAAAGGTTTTCAACCTCTCAGTTATAAAATATATAGTTCTTAAAAAAATTAGTGCGGCAAAACAATTTACCGCACTTTTTTTGTTTTTAATTAATTAAGAATTAGCACCCTGATTATTAGCAGGTTTTGCTACAGCTTCATTGGCTTGTTTTGCACGTAATTGCAGTCTTTCATCCAATCCTTTTTCAATTTCATCCAAAGGCTTACCTGCCATAAGTGCATCAACTTCTTCTGAATATATGGTTTCTTTTTCAATCAATAGTCTGACCATCTTATCCATAACATCACGATGTTCGTTAAGCACTTTTAATGCGGTTTGATGACCTTTTTCTAAGATTTTCTTTACTTCAGAATCAATTACTGCCGCAACCTGTTCGCTATAACTATGCGTTGATTGATAGTCTCTGCCTAAGAATAATTCCTGCTTAGTTCCAAGATATATAGGTCCAAGTTCGGCACTCATACCCCATTCGGTGACCATCTTTCTAGCTCGTTCAGTTGCCGCCTGAAGGTCTCCTACAGCACCTGTAGAAATATCTTTTATTACTATTTCTTCTGCTGCTCTTCCGCCCATAGTCATAGCTATATCATCATTGAGCTTATTAACTGTGGTATGAGAATCGTCATTTTCTGGTCTAGTCATGGTATAGCCTGCCGCTCTGCCTCTTGGAATTATAGATACTTCATGGACAGGGTCGCAATGAGGCAAAACCTTAGCAACAATAGCATGTCCTGCTTCATGGTAAGCAGTAATACGCTTGTCAACTTCAGTAATAACTCTGCTCTTTTTCTGAGGGCCCATTATAACTTTGTTGATACCTTCATTGATATCAATCATATTAATTACTTTTCTGCCAGCACGTGCCGCCAAAATAGCCGCTTCGTTTAGCAGGTTTTCTATATCTGCACCTGAAAACCCGCTTGTGATTTTGGCCAAAATCTTAAAGTCCACGTCTGTACCTATCGGCTTATTTCTTGAATGGACTTTGAATATTTCTTCTCTGCCCCTAACATCAGGAATATTGATATAAACTTGACGGTCAAATCTGCCTGGTCTAAGTAGTGCTGGATCAAGTATATCCGCTCTGTTGGTAGCCGCCATAATTATTATTCCGCTGTTGGTCTCAAAACCATCCATTTGAACTAATAATTGGTTTAATGTCTGTTCTCTTTCATCATGTCCGCCGCCCATACCTGTTCCTCTTTGACGGCCGACAGCATCAATTTCGTCTATAAATACTATACAAGGCATATTCTTTTTGGCATCTTCAAACAAGTCTCTTACACGTGAAGCACCGACACCGACAAACATCTCGACAAAGTCCGAGCCGCTTATTGAAAAGAAAGGCACATTGGCTTCTCCTGCAACAGCCTTAGCAAACAATGTCTTACCTGTTCCCGGAGGGCCTACCAGTAATACACCCTTGGGGATTCTTGCACCGACTTGTTCAAATTTTTTGGGGTTTTTCAAAAATTCAACTATCTCAGCTAGCTCGGTCTTTTCTTCTTCTGCACCAGCTACATCAGAAAATCTTATCTTCATATTCTGATTGAGTCTGGCTTTGGATTTAGAAAAACTTACAGCCTGTTTGTTGCCCTGATTGAGCATTCTGTATATGAAAAATGCCATTACAACCAATACAACCACACCGCCTAAATACGGCAGATATGACCATATTGAGCCTGCATTGGGGTCGCTGAATTCAAAAGAAAAACCATATTTCTGTGAAATTTCAAGAACTGAAGTTATGTCTGTCTCATCTTTTGCGTCAAATTCTCTTATAAGGTCATTAACAAAATCAGCTCTAGTTGGGATATTAAAAACATAACTATATTTATTGCTTGAGGTGTTTACTTTTGCTTTTGCTTGATAGCCGTCAACATAAACATATTTTACTTCGCCTTCAACTATCAATTTAAGAGCTTCGTCATAGGCTTTGGTTTTTGGTTGGCTGCTAAACATCATTATTCCTGCAATAACCAAAAAGCTAAGCACAAGTAACGCTATAAAAATTACCCCTTTTGTGCCTGATTTCAAATTTATTCCTCCGTTAAAACTGCATAGGATTTGTAATCGTTATTTTATCATAAATCATATTACTTATCAATGATATTTATGTCACAATAGCTTTAATTTAATTCCAAAAGACAAGACAAAAACAATATAAAAGCCATTGTTATTGACAATCTTTATACAAGAAAATAAAAAAATATCAACAATGGCTTTAGAGATTTAATGATTTTTGGGGCTAAAATTTGCTAAAAAGTTCTTAAAAAAACCTGCCTAAAATATTTTTGCTATATCAATTCCAAATTAATGCTTTCGCCGTTATCGGCATCCTGATACATCATCCAATATCCCTCGCCGTAAGGGTTTTGTTGGTCGATTGCCATCCACTTACAATAGCCTTGCAATTCTTTGGGTGGATTAACTGAAAATATGCCAGGCACACCATACCCTATATAATCAGGACCTTCTCCTATAAGTCCTACCACATAATATTGGTTTTTGGCAAGCTCAACCTTAACCCAATAAGTATCAGGCATTAATTTGTTGAGTCTGTCTTCAGGCGGACTTTGCTCAAAAAGTTTATCAAGCTGGTTTTTTACACTCTCAAAATAATTGCTTTCTATGTCTTCCTGTTCATCTTCTTTTTTGTTATCAACAGTCCTGCCGTTGGCATTTTCTGTCCCTAACTCCTGTTTATAATCATCTGATTCTTTTATATCCTTGAGCCTGATATTGTTATATCCTCCCCAAGAAGAAATATACTTTGGATTAGTATTGACATCTACTTTCTGTTCTGGCTCAAATTTTTGCTCAATAGTTTCTTGTTCTGGCTCTTCATAGATTTGGTTATTTACAGGCTGATAAGGCTCTTTTTTATCTTCCTTAAGGGGTCTATAAAAACTTCCCTTTATAGTATTAGGCGGATATTCATCAACAAGCTCTTTTGGAACTTGAGAAAATGCCTCATAAAATCCCTTCTGGTTTTGAGCGGTTTTTACCTCCAAAACGGCGGCGGCACTTTCTTTTAACACATCTTTTGGCATAATATCAACAGGATAATATTCAAGATCAGATATGCGCTCATCTTGATAATCAGAAATAGCATCGTCAATAACTTTGGAAATTTTGGCAACTGTTACTTTTGGAACAGTAATCGGCTTAAAATTATTGCTTTCAGTATTAGCTCTTCCCAAAACTGTTGACGAATCAAACTGCTTATTATCTTTGTTTCTTAATTTGTCATATATGCTTTTGGTCGATGTGTTTTGTTGAGCTTCTTCAACTTTAGGTTGCTTATGTACTGTTTGTTGACTATGTAATGAGGGCATGGATACTTGAGGCTTTGAAGGATTTACCGTAACGCTTGCATAATTTTCTTTTTTTGGCTCAACTTTTTCAATTTTGCCTGCAAACATTTTGGGTCTAGCAATGCTTTTAAATCCGTCCAAAATATTGGTTTCCCATAATTTTTTTGCGTTGTTTGCACCCCATGCAATCGGTATAACATTTTCTTCGCTAATAAAACTCAAAACGCAATATATATTGCCTTTCATATCAATCTCACCCAAACCAAAGGTTGAACTTATTTTACCTTTCATCCCCAATCTTTCTACATAAACAGGACTGTTATCCGATGCAACGCCAAAAGCAAAGATACCTTTTCCGATATCCTTGAGATTAAATATATCAATAGTGCATTTTGTGCGCTGACCGATTTGTTCAATGGTAGCCACACCCTTAACCGCACCTGTACCAAATCCTTTGGTTACCTCACTCATAATAAGGATTTTTTTGGAGTAACCCATATATTTTTACCGCCCCCGAAAATTTGTAAAATATCGACAATTAAAATAGAATATTACACTTTATATATACTAACATAACAAAAAATATATACGATTTTTTTAAAAAAAATAAAACTTAATGTCTTTTTTTGGTTTACAAAAAAAAGACGGATAATATTCTTCCGTCTTTTACTGTGCTTTATTATAATGCTTATTTATTTTTCCAAAACTGCTTTTATTCGTCTTACGCCTGCTGAAGAGCTTTCTTCTTTTTGGATTTTAAATTTGCCAAGCTCGCCTGTATGTTTGGCATGAGGGCCGCCGCAAATTTCTTTTGAAAAATCGCCTATACTATAAACCTTGACCTTTTCGCCGTATCTGCTCTCAAATATGCCCATAGCACCGCTTTGTTTTGCTTGCTCTACTGTCATTTCTTCCATCTTTACAGGCAAATCTTTTTCAATTACATCATTGACCATTTTTTCAACTTGTTCTAGCTCAGGCTTTTCTACCTTTCTTCCAAAAGAAAAGTCAAATCTAAGTCTTTCGGCTGTAATATTGCTGCCACGCTGAAAGACCTCTTCGCCCAAAACCTTTCGTAAAGCCGCCTGCAAAAGATGTGTCGCTGTGTGAAGCTTGGTGGTTTCTTCGCCCGAGTCAGCAAGCCCGCCCTTAAATCTTTGTTCAGCACCGCTTTGGGACTTAGCCTGATGATTGGCAAAAGCCTGTTCAAAACCCTTTTCGTCAACTTCTAAGCCTTGTTCTTTGGCTAACTCTTGCGTCATCTCAAGCGGAAAGCCGTATGTGTCATAAAGCCTAAATGCACTCGGACCGTCAATAATGTTGCCGTCTAGATTCCTGACAGTGCGTTCAAATTCTTTTAGCCCTGTATTTAATGTGCGTTCAAACCTTTCAGTTTCTAACTCCAACTCTCTTTTTATCTTATCAGCATTATCAGATAATTCGGTATATACATCTTTATATTGCTCTATTATAACATCTGCAATCTCTGTAAGGCTTTTTGCGCTTAATTCAAGCATTCTGCCGTATCTTATAGCACGCCTTATAAGCCGTCTTAAAACATAGCCCTGATCGACATTAGAAGGCGTAACTCCACGCTGATCGCCTAAGATAAACACTGAGGTGCGGATATGGTCACCTACAATTCTAAAAGCCTTTAAATATTCGCCTTCATATACGGATTTCTTGCCCTGCAAAAAGCACAAGGTACGCTCTAAGCCCATGCCTGTATCCACATTTTTTTGACTTAATGGAGAAAATTTGCCGTCTGCATCCTTAAAGTACTGCATAAAAACATCGTTCCAGATTTCTACATACTTTCCGCAGTCACACGCAGGCGAACATTCAGGCGAACACTTAGGCTTACCTGTATCTATAAACATCTCTGTATCGGGTCCGCAAGGTCCTGTCAAACCTGCAGGTCCCCACCAGTTGTTTTTCTTGGGCAGATAAAAAATGTTTTCACGCTTTATTCCGCAATTCTCCCAGATTTTGGCACTCTCTTCGTCTTTTGGCGCATCTTCATCGCCTTCAAAAACAGATACCGCCAGATTATCTTTATCAATACCCAAATAATCAGAAGAAGTTAAAAATTCAAAACTCCAGCTAATCATCTCATCTTTAAAATAGTCACCCAATGACCAGTTGCCCATCATCTCAAAAAAGGTAAGATGTGTCGCATCTCCTACTTCATCAATATCGCCTGTTCGTACACACTTTTGGATATTGCAAAGTCTTGTTCCGGAGGGGTGCTTAGCTCCCAAAAGATAGGGAACAAGCGGATGCATACCAGCGGTGGTAAATAACACCGTCGGATCATTTTCAGGGATTAGTGAAGCAGAGCCTATAACAGCGTGCTTTTTATTTTGGAAAAAATCTAACCAAATCTTTCTTAGCTCATTGCCTGTCAGTCTTTTCATTTCTTTTAGTAAATCTCCAATAAATTATATATCGTCCTTATATGCTTTGACTATTTTATTCAAAGCACTTCTTAGCGTAGTAAACTTAAAAGCACCAATAACAGCATTAAGCTTGTCATTGCTTGCCGTAAATTCTAAGCGTTCTTTGCCTGTACTTATTGATATAGTATCCTGACAAGATCGCTTTAATTTCTTTAAAACATCGTTTACGCTTATAAGCTCGTCACCAGTAATATTATAATCCCCAGCAGGGTGCGAATGCATTAAAAAATCATTGATAATTTTTAGATAGTCTTCTATGTATATTACCGATAATATTATATCTTTTTCTACACTCAAGTTTTTGCCTTGGCAAGCTTCAGATATAAGCGTGGTAAGTACGCTGTCAGGGGCATCTTTTCCATAGACTTCAAAGCTTCTTAATACAAAGACGGACTTATCAATTCTTGCCATATTGGTAATATTATGCTTGGCTTGACCGTAAGAATCAAGCGGCATATATTTTGTATGTTCGGATTCTTTGAATGCCTGCATTCCGCCAGAGGTTTCAAGCTCTCTTATGTTGGAAAAGGCCAGCAGCTTTTTTACATCGTAAGCTTTTGCTAAGGATTGAATGTTTTTAAACATTATAGTGTTAATGATTTCAATCTCTTTGTCCGTCTGATCGGGGCTTCCAAAAACTTCGGCAAAATGCAATATAGCGTCAAACTTCTTTTTCTTAAAAATCGGAAGAAGACTTTTGATATCGCCTATGTCCGTATCACTTTCAAGTGTTGTCATCTTATGGCGTTTTGCATATTTTTCACAAAAGCTCTTGGCAATATAATTGTCTGAGCCTGTAATCAATAATTTCATATTATATCCTTTTAGACTTTGTAACTGTCTTTTAGCCCCACAATTTGATTGAACACCTTGGATTTTGAATCAAGGCAATAATAGGCATTGCGCATAAACTGATAGGGAACACCTATCTTGGCGGTTTCCAAAGCCTTTTCTGCAACGGCATTTTCAAATACAATCTTAGAGTTTTTGTTAAGTCTTTCGGAAAAATCCTTTTTTGAGCCGTCGTCGGCTTCTAATAGATAATCATAATCTACAACTGTGCAAGGGTAGTTTTCATGACAGTCTACAAAATGAATTACACCTTTTACCTTAATACCGCTTGTGTCCGAGCCGCTTTTGCTTTCAGGGAAATAAGTGCATTTTAGTTCTATAGCCTCGCCTTTGCTGTCAGTAATTACTTCATCACAGCGGATTATATATGCGCCTTTTAGTCTTACCATTCCATCCTTAACAAGTCTGTAATACTTAGGCGGAGGAACAAGCTTGAAATCTTCTTGTTCTATATATATCTGATTGGAAAACTTAACATCTCTATAACCTTTTTTAGGGTCGTTAGGATGGTTTTCTATCTTTAGTATTTCGCTTTTGCCCTCTGGATAATTGGTTATAGTGACCTTTAGGGGCTGCTTTACAACCATAACTCTGTCAGCATTAACATTGAGATTATCCCTTATACAATGCTCCAGAAGACCCACATCAACTTCAGAATTGGCTTTTGAGATGCCGATTGCTTCACAAAACACTCTTATAGCTTCAGGAGGATAGCCTCTTCTCCTTAGTCCTGCCAAAGTAGGCATTCTAGGGTCGTCCCAGCTTTCAACCACACCCTCATCAACCAGCTTTTTTAGATAACGCTTGGACATAATAGTGCGTGTAAGATTAAGCCGTGCAAACTCATATTGATGAGGTTTAGGCTGAAATTCGCACTCATCAATTACAAAGGTCTATGGTCTTCAAATTCCAAAGTACATATAGAATGACTTATCTTTTCAACAGCGTCCTCAATAGGATGGGCAAAATCATACATGGGATAAATACACCATTTATCGCCTTGTCTATGATGATGTGCACGCAAAACCCTATATATTACAGGGTCACGCATATTGATGTTTGGGCTAGCCATATCTATTTTGGCTCTTAAAGTCAAACTGCCGTCCGGATGCTTGCCTTGGCGCATTTCTTCAAAAAGCCTGAGATTGTCTTCTATATTTCTATTTCGGTATGGACTTTCTTTTCCAGGCTCTGGAAGCGTTCCTCGACATTCTCGCATTTGGTCAGCAGAAAGCTCACAAACAAATGCCTTACCTTTTTTGATAAGCAAAACAGCACTATCATACATAATATCAAAATAGTCAGAAGAATAATATATATCGCCCTTAAAACCCAGCCATTCTACATCCTTAATAATGGACTCGCAATATTCTTCACTTTCCTTTTCGGGATTGGTGTCATCAAAACGAAGATTGCACTTGCCGTTATACTTCTCAGCTAATAAAAAATTAAGGCAAATTGATTTTGCATGCCCAATATGAAGATAACCGTTTGGTTCAGGCGGAAATCTTGTTATTATTTCTTTTACTTTTTTGGTTTCAAGGTCATTAGTTATAATTTCTTCAATAAAGTTCATATTCTTTTCCTTGCATTTTTATTTTTGACTAATTAATATTATTTAATCTAAAACAGCCCTGTAATTTTGCCTTGAGAGTCAATTGTCATCTTTGTAGCATTGGGGACTTTTGGAAGACCGGGCATAAGCATTATATCGCCTGCTACCGCTACTATAAAACCTGCTCCTGCTCTTAGCTGCAAGTCCCTGACTGTTATCCTAAATCCTGTAGGCGCACCCAAAAGAGCTGGATTATCGCTAAGAGAATATTGGGTTTTTGCTATGCATACGGGCAAATTGTCATAACCGTCCGCTGTCAGTTTTTTCAATAGCTTGCAAGCTTTGGGCGAAAAATCCACACCATCCGCACCGTAAATCTTTTTGGCTATTTTATTGATTTTTTCTTCTATTGTGTCATTAAGATTATATGTAAAATTAATTTCTTGTATTTTTTCTTGACATTTTTTTGCAACAGCTTGAGCTAATTTGAGTCCGCCTTTACCGCCGTCAGCAAACACTGTCGCCTCTACCGCCTCAATATCCATGGACTTACATACAGATTGTATAAGCTCAATTTCTTTTTCAGTATCTGTATTAAATCTGTTAATTGCAACCACACACGGCAACTTAAATTGATTGGTTATATTGTCTATATGTTTTATAAGGTTGGGCATGCCTTTTTTTAATGCCTCTAAATCCTCTGTTTTTAAATCTTTTGCACCGCCGTTATATTTTAATGCTCTAACTGTAGCCACCAATACAACGCAAGACGGGGTTAGATTGTTTGTCCTGCATTTTATATCCAAAAACTTTTCAGCACCCAAATCAGCACCAAAGCCGGCTTCAGTTACCACATAATCAGCAAGCTTTAATGCATTTTTAGTGGAAACTACGCTGTTGCATCCATGTGCAATATTGGCAAAAGGTCCGCCGTGAACAAATGCCGGTGTTCCCTCTAAACTCTGCACAAGGTTAGGCTTAAATGCCTGATATAACAAAACCGCCATAGCCTCAGAAGCTTCTAAGTCTCCTGCCGTTACTGCCTTGTTGTCTTGATCATAGCCTATTACAATCTTGGAAAGTCTTACTTTTAGGTCATCAAAATCAGAGCTTAGACAAAAGATTGCCATTATCTCGCTTGCCGCTGTTATAGAGAAATTGTCTGTTCTGTTGCCTGTTACAGCATTGTTATCATATATTATATTAATGTTTCTAAGTGCTCTATCATTGACGTCAAGACACCTGTTCCAAATCACTGTCTTAAGTCTTAGTTTGTTGCCAAAATACAAATGATTGTCTATCATTGCAGATAACAAATTATTGGCTGAGGTTATTGCGTGAAAATCGCCTGTAAAATGAAGATTGATATCGGACATAGGTGCAAGCTGTGCATATCCGCCGCCTGCCGCTCCGCCTTTTATACCAAAGACAGGTCCTAAGGACGGCTCACGAAGTGCCAGCATAACATTATATTTTAACTGCCTTAACGCATCCCCCAGTCCTATGCTTATTGTGGTTTTGCCTTCTCCCGCAGGGGTAGGGTTAATTGCAGTAACAAGTATCAAATTACCCTGACGGCGGCCCTTAATATCATTAACTTTTGCCTTATATTTGCCGTAAAAATCATAATCGTCAGGTTTTAATCCTAACTTTTCGGCAATTTCTGAAATGGGGCGTAAACTTTTCGAAGAAGCAATTTCGATATCCGTTTTCACTTATAACTCCCGAAAATTAATATTTTTATAATATCATAATAGACAATAAATTGCAAAAGGCTTGTATCACAATACCATTATCTTCCCATTTTATTTGTATGTTAATCCAAAAAATAAAAGCTTCAACAAAAGATACTATAGTTGTTAATATGAAAACATGTGCATATGATGATAAAACAGCTGTATTAGGGGATAAGTTAATTATATATATGATTTTTTATATGCATATTAGTGCATATATATAAGACATAGTATTCTATAATAATATGATAGAGTAATCGATAAGCACAAAATTCAAACTCATGTCTTAATGCGGCTCCATTACCTCTTTTACAGTGCGTTTGCCTTTTATTAGATGTACAGCTGCCCCCAGACTATATAGAAATGACTGCCCTAGCCCAATTATAGCCCACACTGCAAAAACCCAATAAACCAAGATTAAGATAAATACTACTAATGATATAATACTTATTGCCAAAAACAACACTAAGCGGATATTAATTTTGGGTGACATCAATATAAAAAACATCAATGTCACCCCTATCATTATAAAAAACACCCATAGAGCAGGAAACGAGAACAAAAATTTTGTCATTTATAAGGCAAGTTTGTAGATTTTTTCTACATCTTTGGATGATAGCTGTACAAAATTGCCTACTCTTTTTGAGTCTACTGCTTTTTGTGCCATTTCGGCGATTTTGTCATCCTTAATATCTATTTGACTTAGCCTTGTAGGCATTCCTATTGAGGTATAAAAGGCTTCTAACCTTTTGATACCCTCTGTTACAATCAAATCCAAATTGGTAAGGCTGTAATTAATTCCAAAAACATTTTGAAAAAATTGAGCAAATCTTGCTATATCATGCTTATAAACATACTTCATCCAAGCAGGAAAGACTATCGCAAGCCCCGCACCGTGTGCTATATCATAAAACAATGACAGCTGATGTTCTATGCCGTGCGATGCCCAATCGCCTATTCTGCCTAAGTCCAAAATCCCGTTATGTGCAATAGTGCCTGTCAACATCAGTTCTGCTTGAGCGTTGTAATCTTTTGGATTTTGGATGACAAGCGGTGCAAAATTAATTAATGTCTTAGCAGTTGCTTCTATAAGTCTGTCTGTAAGATCCACATTTTTTTCATTGGTAAAATATCTTTCCATAAGATGTGCCAAAATATCACTTGCGCCGCATGCTATCTGATATTTTGGTACAGTAAACAATAATTCGGGATTAAGTATAGCAAACTTGGGGATTATTGCAGGGCTATATGCACCTATTTTAAATTTTTCATCTTCATGCGTAATTACAGAATTGGCGCTGGATTCACTCCCTGCTGCGGCAATAGTCAAGATATTGCCGCAAGGCAATGCGTTTTTTGCAACTTCGCCTTTTCGGTAAAAATCTGTCCATACATTGCCGTCATATACCGCTTGCATACATATAGCCTTTACGGTATCAATAACACTTCCGCCGCCCACACCCAAAACAAAGTCGATATTGTCCTTTTTGGCAAGCTTCGCGCCTTCAGATACAAAACTCCATCTAGGATTGGGAACAACTCCGCCTTTTTCTATATAATATATACCTGCTTTTTCTAATGAACGCTTTACTTGGTCTAAGAGACCGCTTTTTTTAACTGAACCGCCGCCATAAACTATCAGCACTCTGCTGCCGTTAAATTCTTTTATTAATTCCCCTGTTTGTGCCTGTGTGTTTTTTCCAAAACATAATTTTGTTGAATTAGAAAATTCAAAATTTTGCATAAGAAATCTCCTTAACTTGACCTTATTATTTTTAATATTAGCATAAATTACCTAATCTTACAATAATAAACTTTTTGATGTTGCTTTTATACTTTTTCCTTGATTTATACCGTATTAACAAGTGCATATATGCGCATATATATGTTTTTAGCAATATATGTATAAAATTTATGATGTTTTGAGATATTAAAAATAAAAACAAAGGAAAAAGATGATGAATAAGCTAAAAAAATCAATTTACTTATCTATTATTTCTGTTTTAATTTGCTTTGCTCCCCTAGCTTACAATGTAAACGCCTCAATTATACCTGAAACTTCAGAAATAAAAGATTATGAATTCAATACCATAGAGTCTAATATTGAATATGCTATGGCTGCTGCCCCCACAACATATACAGTAGTCAAAGGCGATTCTATGTGGAAAATTGCCGTAAGGTATGAAATAGGCTTGGCAGAACTAAAAGCTGCCAATCCCCAAATAAAAAACCCTGCACTAATATATGTAGGGCAAAAAGTCTATGTCCCTGAATCTGCACCTTTAAAAACCATAGAAGATGAAATAATGCGTCTTGTAAACTTACAAAGAAGTTACAACGGTTTGGGTGCTTTGACATATAACTGGCAGGTAGCAAGAGTTGCACGTATTAAGTCACAGGATATGATTAACAACGGATATTTCAATCACTATTCACCTGTTTACGGCTCGCCTTTTAAGATGCTGGAGTCTTACGGTCTCAAATTTTCTTCTGCTGCAGAAAACATAGCTTACGGACAAAAAACTGCCCAGGCTGTTATGAATGCATGGATGAACTCTCCCGGACATAAAGCTAATATTTTGTCTAAAACTGTAACCCAAATAGGGGTCGGTTGTGCCAAAGCCTCTAACGGCACATTGTATTTTACTCAGCTATTTATAAAGCCTATATAATATAGGTTTTGATAAATACATATAATCCGACAGACAATTGTCATTTGATAATATCTGTCGGATTTTTTTGTTAACAATTTTTTTTGACCTACTTGACAAGATTATTAATATATTTTATTATATAAAACGGTTTGATTGATTATATAAATTCACTATTTTTGGGGTGAATGTTTCTACCGGCTGCCTTAACAGTTGACTATAATCAGTCCTGATTGCTAATACAGGATTGACGGTTAAAATAATAGGCGGCCTTTTTTTGTGAGGAGAGAGAAAATGAAAAAAGATGTAATAATTATAGGTGCGGGCCCTGCGGGGATTTTTACTGCGCTTGAAATGCTCAAGCTAAACACCAAAAAGAGCATATTAATTATAGAAAAAGGACAGCCGATAGAAAAAAGGCATTGTCCCAAAAATGTTACTAAGTCTTGCGTTAATTGCAAGCCATATTGCCATATAACTACAGGTTTTTCAGGGGCTGGTGCATTTTCGGACGGCAAATTGTCGCTTAGCAGTGAGGTAGGCGGAGATTTGCCTATGTTGATAGGCGAAGAATTGGCGCAATCAACCATAGATTATACCGACAAAATTTATCTTGAATTTGGTGCAGATGAGAAGATAGAAGGCATTGACAATAATGAGGAAGTAAAAGAAATTAGAAAGCGTGCCATATCTGCAGGGCTCAAGCTGGTGGACTGCCCTATCAGGCACATGGGGACAGAAAAGGCACAGGAAATATACTTGGCTATTGAACAGTATCTTATTAATAGCGGTGTAGAGATATTGTTTGGCCATGAATGCACCAATATTATCTTAGAAGGCAAAAACTGCAAGGGTGTATATGTAATGGACGGCAAACAATCTTTTGAGATTTTTGCTGACCATATAGTTGTGGCAACAGGACGAAGAGGTGCAGATTGGCTGGAAAAGATATGTGAAGAACATAAAATAGCACACGAGCCTGGAATAGTGGATATAGGCGTCAGGGTTGAAGTTCGCAACGAGATTATGGAAAGAGTCAACAATGTTTTGTACGAATCCAAATTGATAGGCTATCCCAAACCTTTTAAAAACAAGGTGCGTACTTTTTGCCAAAACCCTGGCGGTTTTGTTAGCCAAGAAAATTATGACAATGGGCTTGCTGTAGTCAACGGTCATTCTTACAAGGATTTGAAATCTGATAACACCAACCTTGCTATTTTGTGTTCGCATAACTTCAGTCATCCCTTCAATCAGCCGATAGCGTATGCCCAAAAAATAGGCGAGCTTACCAATATGCTAGGTGCGGGACATATACTGGTACAGAGGTTTGGAGATATTTTGGACGGTAAAAGGACTTGGGAGCATGAACTATCCCAATCCAATCTAAAACCGACATTGCCGGATGCTGTAGCTGGCGATATAACAGCTGCTATGCCTTACAGGGCTATGATTAACATTATCAACTTTATTCAGGCGGTAGATCAGGTAGTGCCAGGCTTTGCTTCTATAGAAACATTGCTTTATTCTCCTGAGCTTAAGTTTTATTCCAACCGTGTAAAAATGGATGCTAATTTTAATACCAATATCCAAGGCTTGCATTGTTTGGGAGATTCCAGCGGCTGGACAAGAGGGCTTATGATGGCATCAGTTATGGGCGTATTAATGGGCAGAAAGATTTTTTAATTTTGAGACTGTAAAATTTTAGATACATAAACTTCTTATCAAAAACTTGCCCAAAAACCTTTGATATGATAATATTATATAGCTTTTTATATAATTAGCTTTTTGCTGATTATATATTAATGTAAAAAACCAAAAGCTTTTAATAGATAATTTTATTTTTGACTTATGGAGAGGTGGTTGAGTGGTCGAAGGCACTCGCTTGGAAAGCGAGCGTATGGGAAACTATACCGGGGGTTCGAATCCCCCCCTCTCCGCCAATTTTATTCAAGTCCATAAGAATACCATTTAACTGGAATTCAATAAAAAACTAGCCATAAATTGAACTTTAGCCTAGTGTCTATATATTCGAATTAATTTAGTTATATCGTAAGCTTTTACTTTTCCTCTAATGATAAGTAATAATGTCCCTATGTTAGAACATGCTACATAGCATAGCTATATTCAGCAGTGTATTCTTTCATGAAGAGCTCTGGATTATCTAAAATCAAAAAGAATATTTTTTGAAATATCTTTATAAACTTCATGCGATAGGTAAGTAAAATCTCCATGGTTATATTTTCAAAAATAGATATCCCTACTAAATCAGCACTATCATTTAAAATATAAAGTTTTCTGAATATTATATGATAATTTGTTTTATGACAAATATCATATATGCTGAAATAATTATTTAACATCTCCATGACAATACATATTTGTTCGCTTAATTTATTGCAATTGTTATTTCCTTTGAGTATGCTCCTATATTGAAACATCAATTTTTCTGTAGATATCATAGTTTAAACTCCTGCATCTATTTCTTTAATAAACGCAGGAGTTGTATAAAAAGTATCATTTTTTAGAAAATATTTAAATTTATTGCCTGTTGCACTCCTCCAGTATCAGTAATATCCATATAACCTAAAGTACTATTTCCAAAAGAAACCATCAGATACCGATTAGTTCTAAAGTTAACTTCTTCTGTTACATTAATAAATCTGAATGGATTGTACCAAATAGGACTCCATACCTTTTTTGTTTCATTTCTGTAATATTTTATTTCTCTTTTTCCATAAGCTACAGAAACATGCCCAGCATTTGCCGTTTGAACCCCAATATAGTCATAGCCGCTGTATTCATAAAAATGCAATCTATATACATATCTAATACTGGTCATAAATAACACTACAGGCTTTCCAGCGTTAAGACTGCTATAAACGTTGTTAAGATTGAGTTTTCCGGAACTCATCAAAGAAGAATATGAAACAGTATATCCCTGTGTATTTATATAGGATTGGAGTCCAGTCTTAAATCCTTCATATGTAGTGCCGCTAACACCTTGATTAGTACCCATTCTTTCATATAATTCTGCTATTAAAGTGTCTACTTCAGGGCTTATAATTTTGTAATATTTTTCACCTTTGTAATAATACACTGCTTCATAGTTTGGAATCAAATTAGGATAATATTCGTCGTAATAACCTAAAGCAATGCTTCCGCCAACGGGTGCACAATTATTAGGAAGAGTTAAACATTCATACATTGGAAAATCAAAATAAATGGAAGAAGTACTTTCTGTTTTACGGGAATATTCTATCTTTTCAGTACTAAAGGTTATTATACCCTCTCCTTGATAAGCCTGTTCTTGATAATCTTCTATTGATATGTTTTTTTCAAGTCCAAAAAATGCAGATATGACCAGTAGCAAAAGAACTAATGCCTTGGTAAAAAGTTTTTTCATAATGATAACCTCCTTAATATAACTATTAAATAAACGTTATTAAGGATAAAAAGGTATCAAAAAAGGCCTCATTAAAAGGCCTTCAAGGATAAATATAAAATTTTTAATATATTATAGAATTATCATATTATGTCTTGCAAAAAAATGTCTTCATCCCCTATGTATCGAATATAATATTTGGCATCATCTTTTATATACTTAGCATTAATCTCAACTTTATTGGATATTAAAGCTTTATTATAAAAAACCTTTACACCGTTTATTTCTTCTTCTGTTTCTAACAAATCAAATTTAACATTTTCATATTCTACATTCTCTGCAAACACAATCCATATATAAACCAAAGCACCATTCTCTCCTGAATAGTTAATAGAAACAGCACAAGATTTTTTTTGTGAGAAAACCATTCTAATATTGCTGTCAATGATATATCCATCTATCTCAGGCACTATCACTGCTTTGTTCGTATAATCCGATATTTCTTCTAGTTTGATAGTTATGTATTCAGATTTTTCACTGATGTTATAAAAGTAAGGCATTCTCTTATTCTTATCTTTAAAAATTATTAAGCCCGCAACAGTTAATAGTGCAACTAAAATAATCGACATTGTCGAAAAAACAAATTTCTTATCGAAAAAAAATATCTGTTTTTTTTTCTGTTTTTTTTCTTCAAAAGCTTTTTCTATATTAGCATAGACCCTGTTGCTTAGCTCAATATTTTGAGTCTCAATTTCAATTTGATTTTTCATTTCTTTATCAAATTTGCTCATAAAAAAACCTCTAATCTATAAATTTTTCTTAATCAATTTCAACATATTTTTTATATTTTTCTTTTATATTTGCCATTCTTCGCTTTATTGTAATTAATGATTTGCCTATTATTTTACTTATTTGTTCCAATGTATAGTTATAATATTCTTTAAGCACTATAATCCTTTGTTCTTCCAATGTTAATAAATCAAGAAACCTTTGCCGATGGATGTTACCAATTGCCACATTTTCTATAGATTCCGATTTGTTTTGATCTTGATAATCATCAAGGAAAAAAGTTTCTTTAGCTTTATTTTTTCTAAGCATTGATAACGCAATATTTTTAGCTATCTTATATATCCACGCATCTCCATGAATAAAAACACGAAATGTATCAGCCTTTTGAATAATCTTTATAAATGTTTCCTGAACAACATCTTCAGCCAACTCCTTAGTCTTTATAATTGGCAATACAAAAAAGTAAACAGCTTTTGAAAAACTCCTGAATAAAACATCTAGAGCTTCTTTATCACCTTTACCTATAGACTTAATTAGATCGTTTATCTCTTCTTTAGAATACCTATTCATTTATTATTATTATAATAACATAAAAATAGTAAAGTTTAAAGTGCACATAAAATGAATTTATTTTTATTTTTTAGGCAAACCGCCTCAAAACTGTGCCATAATGTTGTTTTGAGATAGATAATAATTTCTTTTACGACCTTTTTAGAACCTTCTTGTTTGTTTCAGTCGCAAAAATATTAACATTTCCGACCTGCATACCAGATATATCTTTTTCTTTAGAAGTCATATTTTTTGTCTTTTTTTTTATAACTTGCATTATATGCTGACGCTATTATTGCCCTTGCAAAATATTTTGATGTAACAGCAGATTATCTTTTGGGACTATCAGATGTCTAAATAAGAAATTAGCACAAAAAGTCATATAAGGATAGGTGACAACCTTTCCCTTTTATGTTGCAGTCGGGATTTGATAATCGTTTAAAAATCTTTTTTAACTGGCTCATTTTCCAATTCTTCCTGTTTAATTTGATTAGATAAAATCATATCTATACTATCACCTAAAAAACGCAAAAATTTAGCTTTTTCTTTAGGAGTCATATTTTTTGTTTTTTCATTTATTGCTTGTATTATAATCTCAAAATTTGTCAATTTTTCAATTCCCCCTATTAAGTTGATAAGCCTGCAAAATAATATTAATCCTTTGTTTTGCATCAAAACAAGAACATAAAAATATAATAGGCTAGATTTCTAGCATTGTCAACTAAATAGACTAGAAATTTAGTATAATTTTCTTATAATGAATGTATTTGTAAATAGACTAAATGAATTAATCAAAGAAAAAGGAATCACTAGGTATAAACTTGCCAAAGACCTAAATGTCAATAAACAAACAGTTATATTTTGGGCAGATGGAATTAACGAGCCAAAAATATCTTATCTTGTCCAATTAGCCAAATATTTTGATGTGTCAGCAGATTATCTTTTGGGGTTAACTGATGTCTAATTAGAAATCTTTTATGAGATTCTTCATTAATTAAATGCTTTAAAGACAAGAAAATGCTTTTTAATAAATATAAAGATATTATTTGGGGATAACTTATGATTTTTAATCAAAAGGAAATAATTTTAAAAGACGGCAGAAGATGTATTTTGAGAAGTCCTAAAATAGAAAATTCTGTTGATATGTTGGAATTTCTCAAAGTCATTTCAAGCGAAACTCATTTTCTTCTTATGACTCCGCAAGAAGTTGTTAACAGCGTTGAAAAAGAAAATGAATTTATTAATTCAATCAATAATTCTGATAGCCGTATGATGATTACCTCTTTTATTGACGGTGAAATTGCAGGTAATTGTCAAGTAAGCATTCATACTAAGAACAAAACACGCCACCGCTGTGATGTTGCAATAGCACTAAAGAGTAAATTTTGGAATCTAGGTCTAGGGACTGCTCTGTTTGCTGAAATGATTACACATGCCAAAAATAACAATTGCACGCAAATGGAGTTAGAGTACATAGAGGGTAATCAGCGAGCTAAAGCACTGTATGAAAAAATGGGTTTTAATACTTATGCCGAAAGAAAAAAATCAATTAAACTAAATGACGGCATTTACTTAAGTGAATTTTTAATGCTAAAAGAGTTGTAATGATAACTTATTTATGCTCAAATAATTATTATAAACTAAAACTATTTTGCATAAATAATCTACCTAAAAGTTTAAATTTTAAGTGATAAATGGCAGTCATTATAAAAAAGAGTGTACCATAACGATAATTAGGATTTAACAATTTAATAAAAAGATAAGGGGAAATGAGATTTTATGCAAAGTTTTAGAAATGCTCAATTTACTTATAAAGCACAATTACATAATCTGTTCTCATTTTATGTTAATAATTTAGGATATTATTTGATAAAATTTTTTTTCATTTTGATTGCCTTTCCATTTTACTTTTTGGTTTTAATTATTATTGAAATTCTGGCACTTATTAATATAGCCATATGTCGTCTTATATTAATAGGTTTTCTTTACGGTCTTTTATTAGGTTTTATTAATATTATATTATTTACGATATATAAAATAATAAAGATTCCTGATAATCAATATAGAGATCAAGATATATGTTTATTTGTTTAAACAAAAAAACAGGATCTTTCAATCCTGCTCTTTTTGTTTATTTACATAAAATTTTCTATTCACACAATGCTTTTGTTATATCTAATGCTTTGTTATAATCCTCAGCTCTTGGGTTCCAGTTGCATTTGATTTCGGGGTCTATTACCTTAAAGCCTGCGCTTGTTAGGCGTTCTCTTAATTCTTTTGTGGCTTCGCCGCTCCAGCCGTAGCAGCCAAAATCGACCTTTACAATAACAAAAAAGTCTTGTTTTAATACTCTTACAAGACTTTTAATTTTTATTTTCGCAATAAAAATCTTTAAAAAATAAATTTCTTTTGATTTTTTTTATGCGTCATTCACTGCTATAACCCTGTAAACTTTGGGAAGGATTTTATCCTTCCCAAAGTTTTGGCAAAGAACTCTTTTGTATACCTTATATAATTTCTAACAGACGCTTTTTTGAGATGTCTGAAAGCTCGAGGGCGGATTGAACTGTAGATTTTATTTTTTGGCGGCTATCTAAAGCTTTAATTTTGTTCCATAAATCAAGTTTTGGTATGTTTTGAGCATTTATCGTGGTAAAAATCTTGAGAAGATTGTCTTTTAGTGTTTCAAGTTCGTCTGCTTTTTTGTATATAATTTCAATATGAATTTTACCGCTTGAGCTAATATCCGTCATCAAAACCTGCAAGCAATTGTTATATTTTAGAATTGCTTCGTGTTCTTTACCGTTTATTAATATTTTTGCCGTTCCGTCTATAATATTTCTAAAATAAATCCGATAATTACGCTTTTGACTAAATTCACTGTTAAAATCTATATCAAGAATCAGAGATTCGCCTGTATCAGAAACATTGAAAGATGTAAACTGTTTTAAGCATTTTTTTGATGAGTCTTTTAACTGCTCTTCGCTTTCATACATTACAAAGCTGCCATTGCCATTAAAAATATGCACTTCCAAGTTTTTTGGGTTTGGGCAGCCGTTGCCTTTATCCGCTGACATCGGTATAATCGCACCTTGCTTTGCAAATA
>CALAYY010000120.1 GCA_937895465.1 uncultured Clostridia bacterium
AAATAAAATTATTATGATATAATATTAATTGAGGGCAAAAAGCATTTCATGTTCTAAAGTAAAAACGGGGGGGGTAATATGTTATGTCAAAAAAACTAATTAAAGAGATAATTCATGCAAAAGGATTAGAAATTGAAATTTATACAGAAGATTTTCAAAACGAGTTTATTTCTTTAACGGACATAGCCAAATATAAGAGCGATGAACCTTTTATTGTAATTAATAACTGGATAAGGGGAAAAGATACGATAGAGTTTTTAGGATTATGGGAACAATTACATAATCCTGACTTTAAACCTATCGAATTCGATAGGTTTAGAAAAGAAGCTGGATATAACGCTTTTACACTGTCACCACAAAAATGGATAGACAAGACAAATGCAATAGGCATTGTTTCAAAATCAGGACGTTATGGTGGGACATTTGCTCATTCTGATATTGCGTTTGAATTTGCATCATGGATATCAGCAGAATTTAAGCTTTATATTATTAAAGACTATAAAAGACTTAAAAATGATGAAAGCAGCCGACTTTCTTTAGACTGGAATCTCAATAGAGAAATTTCAAAACTTAATTATAGAATTCATACCGATGCTATAAAAGAAAACTTACTTCCACTTGAATTGACACCATCCCAAATTGCTATGACCTATGCCAGTGAAGCAGATGTTCTTAATGTTGCACTATTTGGAATAACAGCCAAACAATGGAGAGATAAGAATGCAGATAAGAATGGTAATATTAGAGATTATGCTACATTAAATCAATTATTGGTTTTAGCCAATATGGAAAGCTATAATGCTATTTTAATTGAACAAGGCAAATCACAAACAGAAAGGCTAAAATTATTGAATCAATTAGCTATTCGTCAGTTAAAAGCAATTCAGCAGATTGATATAGATGCAATAAAGAAACTTGACGGCAAATAGAAATTAAACAAAAAACCATTAATATTTTTTTATGTCTAATATACCGTCTTATTCCTGTTCGCTGTCATTAATACCATCCTCATACTCATCCAAAAAGCTGTGTTTTTCGCCGTGGCGGCGGTAGGCGATAACAGTATCAAGATTGACATTATGTGCGCTTGTAAAGATGTTAAGTGCTATATGCGGATTGACTTTTTCTAAGCTTTTTATAAGTGCTTTCATTTCTGCACGCTTGCCTGTTATCTCTGTATCGCTTTTTTCTGTCATCTTGCATGCACAGCGTAAAAATTCTAGTCCGTTATATTTTGCCCAGCCTATTATATCGCCTTCTCTTATCATATACATAGGGCGGATAAGCTCCATGCCCTCAAAGTTTGCACTTTTTAATTTGGGCATCATGGTCTTGTATTCTGAGCCATAAAACATACTCATAAGTATAGTTTCTACAACATCATCCATGTGATGTGCTAAGGCAATTTTGTTACAGCCTAAGTTTTTTGCGTTTTTATAAAGATAACCTCGACGCATTCTTGCACACAAATAGCAAGGACTGCCGCCTGCTTGATCTACAACATCAAAAATATCTGATTGAAATATTGTAATAGGTACATCCATTGTAATGGCATTGTCTTGGATAAGTTGCAGGTTTTTTTCATTGTAGCCTGGGTTCATAACCAAAAACACCAATTCAAACTTGATAGTACTTCTTTTTTGAAGTTCCTGAAAGCATTTTGCCATCAAGAATGAATCCTTGCCGCCTGAGATACATACGGCTATTTTGTCGCCTTGCTTTAATAACTGGTATTGGTCAATGGCGTTGACAAATTTTCGCCAGATTTTGGAGCGGTATTTTTTTATTAAACTTCTTTCTATAAGGGCTGATCTTGATAATTCTTTCATATTAATCCTTTATCCTAACTATTATTAATAAAAAAGCCTTAGCTGTCAACTATGCTAAGCCAATGATTTTTTTAAAATGAGATTTTTTAGCTTCTACTTATATCTGCCTGAGAAGAGACAGTTTTTATAAAGTTAGGGTTGATAGCTGTTTGTATGCTGACATAATTAGATCTTATTGAATTTATCCAATTATTAAGTGTTGCATAACCTGTCATATCATAGCCGCTGATACCTTGCAAATCCAGCTTCAAAACTGAAGATTTGGGTAAAGTTATTTTGGCTACTTTTTGAGCGGTTATCAAGTTGAGCGTACCCGAAAGGTATATTATATTGGCTATTGTTTTGATATTAAGTTCGGTTGATATCTGCTTTGATTTTTTCATGGTATTTTCTATCCACAAAATTATTAAGCTTAAAATTATTCCTGACGAAATAGCTATGATAATATTGACCAAAAATGTAAACAAAAATGTTACATAAAACACTGCAATATCTTTTATAGAAAAATCAAACACCTTTTTTACCGTTTTGAAGTCAAACATATTAATGCATACAACAAATAATATAGCTGCCAAAACGCACAACGGAATATACGAAGCCAACGGCATCAAAAACAAACCAGTTAGAAGTATAACCAAGCTATGTATTATAGAAGATATAGGAGACACAGCACCAGCCTTGATATTGGAGCCTGTTCGTGCGACTGCTCCCATAACAGGGATTGCACCAAAACACGCACAAGCTATATTAGCTAATCCTTGCGAAACAAGTTCCGCATTCATATTGGTTTTTTTTGCGCTCATATTGTCGGCAGTCATCGCCGATAAGAGCGACACAATGGCAATAAGTATTGCTATATATATAGAAGGCTGAATTATTTTGCCCAAATTCACACCTTTAAAAGTCAGTTCGAAATTAAACTCCATAGTAAGATTGCCATATTTTGTGCCTAAATTGGGTATATTGAGTTTAAAGGCGGCGGCAATTACAGAGCATATTATAATAGCTGCCATAGGTCCGGGAAACTTTATATTTAACTTTTTCCAAACAAGCAAAAAGACAACGCACAAGATTCCTATTATAATAGAAGTAATATTAGCAGAACTTAGACTTTGCAGATATACCGTCCATTTTCCCAAAGCGTTTGAGGGCAGATTAGAAAAACTCAGACCCAAAAAATCAGGCACCTGAGAAGTAAATATAGTAAGAGCAAGCCCTGCGCTAAAGCCTATAACTACTGGGCGTGCAATGTATTTTGCATATTTGCCAAGCTTTAATAACCCCAATATTAATACTATTATCCCCGCAAAAAATGTAGCCAAAAGCATACCTGAAAATCCCACATCTTTTAGCGTCTTGTTAAGAATTAAGATACAAGCACCTGTGGGTCCTGTTATCTGATAACGGCAGCCCGAAAACATAGCCGCAACAATACCTGCAATAAACGCAGAAATCAAACCAACTACAGGCGGCACGCCCGAAGACGCCGCAAAAGCAATTGATAAGGGTATAGCAATAATACCCACAAGCACGCCTGCAGATAGGTCTTTTATTATGCTTTGTTTTTGGTAATAATGTTTTAATAAAAATGATTGGGGGGTAAAAGAACTAAGATAATTCTTTAGGGTTTTTGTTTTTGGCAAGTTTTTAATTCCTTTTTAGCATATTATTTTTAAGCTCAAACGGCATTATATCACGATTAATATTGCTGTCAAGAAAAATATTATGGTTTTTTATTGGTTTTGACCGTATAAAATATATATTTTATTTCAAAAATAGTATGTATAAAATCAGGGTATTTTTAACCAAATTTATCAAAATAACAGTACTTTACAAAACATGCTGCATATGATATTATATTAATACTTTATGGGGATGTACCGGATTCGACGGGGGAATTCGGAGGCAAAAAAGCATGCAGAAGCGCCGTGCTTCTTTAAAAATGGCAAACAATTTAAACGCTGATACTTCTAATACAAAATTAGCTTTAGCTGCTTAACAGCTAACGCCGGCAGATTGTGCCTACAACAGTTTGTGCAGGCGTCATAATTAGTTAGGGTACTTTTCTTAGCGCTGCCCTTGCACTAAGAGAGGACTTATTAGGGCTTGTTCGTTTTAACTATGCCGTTTGAGTCTAAAACGAAGAGATTAAAAAACGGCTAAGCATGTAGAAAGTTGTTAACGCTTCTTTCGGACCGGGGTTCAACTCCCCGCATCTCCACCAAAAACACAATCCGAACCAAATTATTATAGAAATGGTTCGGATTTTTTATTTGCTTAAAATAATATTGTGTTTTTTGTATATTAATGTTATTATATGTAAAAACATAGATGTTTATAAATATATACATAAGGGGATAGAAATGAGTTTTAATATTTCAAACTTTTCTTTAATAAATTCAACTGTTCAAAGTATAAAAGAGGGACTTAAACTTGAAAAATCTTCGGATGCATTTTATTTTTTTGCCTTAAATAAAATTTTAGAATTATCAAATGACGATATCTCTGAAAGCATAACTGATAATTCTTTTCTAAAGAACCAATCACTACCTAGTGGACATGATAGGGGAATTGATGCTGTTTATATAGATGATGATAACAACATTCACATATTTAATATGAAATATACTGAAAAGGTTGAAAAATCAAAAGATGCTAATTTTCCGTCTTCTGAAATAGATAAAATTATAAATTATTTTGATTGTTTATATAATGTTAATAAGCAAGGAATGAAAAACGCAAATGATAGATTGAAACAGTTTACTGAAGAAATTTGGTTATTATTTTCTAAAGAAAAAAAACAACCAATAGTAAAGCTATATTTATGTAGCAACCATTATTTAGGAATTGAGAGTTCTGAATATGATCGATTAAAATCTAGTTTAAGTGAATATAAAATTGAAATAAAAGAATATCTTCTAAATGATTTTGTATTTCTTACTACTAGAGGTAATATTAAACACCTAATGCACAGTTTAGAGTTGATAAAAAACAGTTATTAGAAAAAGGTGGCGGTGGAGATATAAAAGCATTAATTGTACCAATAAATGCTTTAGACTTAATGAGAATGATTTCTACAAATGAAGATTACCGTAATGATCCTGAGTTAAATGAACAATATTTTACACAAATAGAAATTAATGAAGATGTGTTTCACGATAATGTAAGGGTTTATAAAAAAGCAAAAGGTAGAATAAATAAAGGAATATGTATTACTGCAAAATCAGATGATAGGGTTAAGTTTTTTTATTATAATAATGGAATTACAATTACATGTAAATCTTTTTCTTATACTCCAAGCGTATTTAGTTTAGTGTCAATAAGTGAGTTTCAAGTAGTTAATGGTTGTCAAACTTTGCATGCGCTTTTTGATGTATTTAAGGAAAATTATCAATATCTAAAAGATATTGACATACTTTGCAGAATATATGAGTTAAAAAACCCAGATCAGAGTGTTAAGATTGCAGAATATACTAATAGTCAAAATCCTGTTAAAAGTAGAGATATTAGATCAATTGATTTTATTCAAGAAAAGATAGAAAAAGAACTAATGGTTAAAGGCTATAAATATCAAAGAAAATCATCACAATTTATTATTGATGAGAAAACAATTGATGCTGAAAAAGCAGGACAAGCTATGTTAGCCTTTTATTTGAATATGCCGAGAGAATCAAAGAATGCAAAGGGAATAATATTTGCTGAAAAATATGAAGAAATTTTTCATGAAGATATTACAGCGGATGAGTTATTACTACCATACAACTTACTTGTTTTAATAGAAAATAAAAAGAAAGAAATAACGGAGGATAAAAATATTTCTTATTCTCAAAAATCGCATATAATTTATTGCTCATATAATTTATTGTATTTATTAAAAGTTCTTGCAAAAGAGAGGGATATAGAGTTATTTCATCTAAATCTTAATAAAATTTTTGAGTTATATGATTCTGCAAAAGATATTATAGATAGAGCAGTAGAAATAGCAAAAAAACGTGAAGGCGAGAAATATATAGATCAATCATATTTTAAATCAACTAGAGTTATGGATGATATTGGTAATATCTTGAAAGAAATCAAATTAGAAAGCAATTTTAGCTATTAAAAAGCTAAAAGATTCTTTTAAATATATTTTATTAAATTTAGATTTACCTATTTAGATAAAACTATTCAAAATTAGGTAATGGCAAAAATAAACATAAAAATTATTTAGCTTTTTTTAAAAAAAGCCTCAAAAGAATAAAAATATCAATATACCAAAAACTCCCATAATTTACTCTAAAGATTTTCAATATCCCCTTTTAACAGTATATTTGCCTTTTTTACTGCATAGTATTTTAATATATTAAAAAAAGTAGGTATATATAATGCAGATTTATACGGTTCAAAGCGGAGATTCATTATATAACATAGCACGTGCTTTTAATTCTTCTGTCAACGATATTGTAAGTGCCAATCTTATTCCTGACCCCGAACGTCTTGTAATAGGGCAGACTCTAGTAATTCCTATTACAGGCAGTTTTTATTATGTGCAGCCAGGCGACAGTCTTTGGGCAATAGGCCGCAGATTTAATATCAATTATCTTACACTTGCACAGATTAACCGCATTAACCCTTCGCAGCCGCTTTCTATTGGGCAGAGGTTGTATATTCCGCCAATCCCCAAGGTCAATGCTGAGATTAACGCCTATATCGAACCGCTTGGGGCAGCACCAAGCCAGAGCCTTTTAGACGATGCTCGTAACGCTGCACCCAGACTTACTTATCTAGCTGTATTTAGTTATCGTGCTAACCGTGACGGAACATTAACCCCTCCATCCATTCAAGGAATACCAGAAATAGCAAGGCAATATGGTAACGCACTTATGATGGTCGTTACCAACATTGAGGGCGGACAGTTTAGCGGAGAATTAGGGCGTTCTATACTTGAAAGCACAGCCGTGCAAGATTTGTTGCTTGACAACATTATAGCGCAGGCAAGGCGTACAGGTTATCGTGATATTCATTTTGATTTTGAGTTTTTGCCTGCAGACTTGAGGCTGCTTTATACAGCATTTTTACGACGTGCCGCCAACAGACTGCATGCTGAAGGATTGCTCGTTTCAGCCGCACTTGCACCTAAGACCAGTGCCACACAAGAGGGGCAATGGTATGAGGCTCATGATTACGCTGCAATTGGGCAAATAGTGGATTTTGTAGTCATAATGTCTTATGAGTGGGGGTATTCGGGCGGACCGCCTATGGCTGTTTCACCTTTAGACAAGGTAGAAGAAGTTTTAAGATATGCAATAAGCGAAATCCCGCCTGGCAAAATTTTAATGGGACAAAATCTTTATGGATATGACTGGACATTGCCCTTTGTGCAGGGCGGTCCATTTGCACGTGCAATCAGTCCGCAGACATCCATACTTATTGCAAGAGACAACAATGCTCAAATACTTTTTGACCCGATTGCACAAGCACCTCATTTTAATTATTTTGACGCACAGGGTCGTGAGCATGAAGTTTGGTTTGAAGACGCCAAAAGCATACAGGCAAAGTTTGACCTAATCAAAGAGCTAGGACTGCGTGGTATCAGTTATTGGAAACTAGGACTATCTTTCCCTCAAAACTGGCTGTTAATTGATGAGAATTTTACAGTTGTAAAGAGATAATATTAAGAAGATTTGAATAAACAAGGGTACATATAATGTGCCCTTATCTTTTTGTTAAACAAATAAAATATAAACTAATACTGCTAAATTAAAATTAATTCTTTAATTATATTAATAACATTTTTTTGCAGTCTATAGAATTAAACAACATAGGCTAAGATATTTAATTTCCTTTTTTATCCTTGTTTTGATATCAAAATTTGGAATTTATTTATTATTTCTAGGCAAAATAAAAGTTATGAAGAAAAGATTGGCTATAATTTTTATTTTATTATGTATAAGCTTTACGGCTTTGGGAGGAGTGCATAATTCTTCTGCTGATACGGCGCAAGCAAAGGGCAGAAGCGTTAATTTGTTGGTTGTGATGTATCATAATATCTTAAACTGCAAAAACAGCATCTATATTGTATCATCTAGACAGCTTGAAGAAGATTTGAAAGCTCTAAAACAAGAGGGATATACTTCTGTTTTTCCTTCTGAGGTGATAGCCTTTGTCAAGGGAAAGGGAACATTGCCTAAAAAACCTATTATGATAACCTTTGATGACGGTTATTATAATAATATGTATTACGCTTTACCCATTCTTAAAAAATATAATATGAAAGCAAACTTAAATGTCATCGGTGCCTTTTCGGAACATTCCACTAATTCAGGTGACCATTCTGATCCCAGTTATTCACATATCACCTGGACACAGCTTAAAGAACTTGCGGATTCGGGTTATTTTGAGATAGGCAATCATACTTATAATATGCATAAATTCAAGCCGCGTTACGGCATAATGCCCAAAAAAGCCGAATCTGAATTAGTTTATAAGCAAAAGCTAAAAAAAGACGTGGCGCATTTGCAAGAGATATTAAAAGAAAATTGCGGTTTAACCCCAAATGTATTTGCCTATCCTTTCGGCAGATATTCCCAAATGAGCAAGGAAGTGTTACTTTCAATGGGTTTTGAAATGCTGTTAACATGTAATGAAGGAATTAACACAATTACTGTCGGCGATTTAAAATGCCTGCATTATATGAAAAGATTTAACCGTAACTCACGATATACCACTGACCGTTTGATGTGCATCATTGCTAATTCTTCCAAAAAGCAAAAATAAAATTCTTTTAACAAAAATTAATTGTTCTAAACATGACAAGACCATAAAATGTTTTGATTATAAAAACACATTATGGTCTTTTTTACTTGCTCATAATGATTTGGGCAAGGCTAAATTAACAGCTTTTTATTGTTTTATAAATTAGTTTTACAAAAGTATATTGATTTTTAAAATATATACGATATAATTTAAGATATAAGCGAAAGTTGTCATTTTTTGTAAAAACAGGGGGTTTATAAAACATGCCAAAAAGTCCAAATCAAAATCTCAAACTTTTTGCTATTTTGGATATTTTACGCTCTGAAACCAATGAAAATACAGTATTATCAATTTACGATTTAAAATCCAAACTTTATAACAAAGGTATTTTAGCGGGCCGTGACACGGTAAGCTATGATTTAAGTGTTTTGGAAAGTTTGGGTTTTGATATAATTTCACGCCGTGAAGGAAATAAAAAGGTCTATTTCTTGGGCGAAAGGGAATTTTCGCTGCCAGAATTTAAAATGCTTATAGATTCAGTCAAAGCATCAAAATATATTTCAAAGGACAACACAGCAAAACTAATCAGCAAATTGCTCGGCCTTGCAGGTAAAGAAAAAACAAGGCTGCCTAATGCAGTTGTATTTTTGGATAATTCAAAAAAATGTTCAGATAACACAATTATATATACTGTTGACTTGGTAATTGAAGCTATTGATAAAAAAAGATACATTACCTTCAATTATTTCGATTACAGCCCTGAAGGCAAAAGGTTTCGCCATGGCAAAAAACTTTATAAGGTTGCACCGCTAGGGCTATGCTGCAATGAGGACGATTATTATCTATACGCTTATTCAGATGAAGATGAAAAAATCAAGTTTTTTAGGGTGGACAGGCTGTATAGTGTTTTGGTAACAGACGAGCAGATTATTTCTAATTCTATAATTGAAAATTTTGAAATTGAAAAAAATCGTTTGCAGACCTTTCAGATGTTTGACGGAGAAAAACAAAGAGTTACGTTGGAAGTTGATAAAGAACATAGCAGTTATATTTATGATGAATTTGGCGATAAGTTTTGGCTCAAAAGTTCGGATGGCGGCATGTACATTATTGAGGTTGAGGTGCAAGTAAGCCGTCCTTTTTTTGCATGGTGCTTTAGTTTTAATGGAGGAGTGCGCATAATAGCACCCGAAAAAGTAAAAAAAGCTTTTTTGGCACAGCTTGATAATGTGCGAGAAAGCGTGTCTCTGTCGGGATTATCCGACAAGGACAATGATATAATTATTAAAAACAACAAAGGAGGTTGATCTTATTGAAGCTGCATTTAAAGTTTGAGCTGTCCTCAGACAGTATCAGTACAGATTACAGACCGTCAATTATGAGCTTTATCAAAAAGGCGTTATCCTTGAAGTATTCGCAAGATTTTGACAGGCTTTATCAAAATCCAATAATGAAAAGCTTTACTTTTAGCGTGTTTTTTTCTGGCGGCAAAATTGGCAGTGAGCTTATAAGTGTGCCTGATAAAGTAATGACTATAACCTTTTCTGGAAGCGAAAAGGACCTTATACTCAAAATGTATAATGCTGCACTAGGCTTAAAAAACCTTGGCTATCCCTTATCTAAAGGAGCTTCTATGCGTTTGAGAGGAGCACGAATTTCCAATCCGCAACCGCTGATAAAAGAAAAAATGGCAATAAAATTTTTGAGTCCGCTTCTTGTCAGAGACAGACAAGACGGTAAGGAAACTTACCTTACATACGATAATTCGGACTTTACAAAATGTATGAACCTTAGCATAAAAAACCTTTTTTCAGCACTCTATGACGGCTTAGACTTTGGAGCTGTCAAGCTAACACCTATTAAAGCAGGGAAAACGGTGGTAAAAAGTGATGACTTGATGTTTGATGCAAGTTTTGGTACTTATATGCTAGAAGGCGATATTAGTACGCTTGAGATTTTGTACCATACCGGCATAGGGGCTCGCCGTTCACAAGGCTTTGGGATGTTTGAAGCAGTGGGAGGCGGTTATGAACGATAATATAAGAATATCGCTTGATACTGGACTTTACAACGCTGGCGTGCTTGGGCTTATCAAATTGCTTGAATTGACAGGCGAAAAAAAAGGTGAAAGCTGGTATATTGACGGTCAAGATTTGATTGCTTCACGGCAGTTTTTTCTAAGAGAAGATTTGAGCTCGTTATATCTTGATATGATTTTTAACTATTATGAGAAGTCCAGTGTCTTTAACAGGTTTATATCGACACCTTTTGACACTTGCGATGAAAAGACTCTTTATAGTTTTGATACGGTTTTTAGCGGAAAAACCAAAAGCACTATTTGCGGAATTTATAATGGCGAAGAATTTGACGAAATTTCTTCAGAGTTTGCCAAGATAACTAAAAAAGAGCCAGAAAAAAAGCGTATTCAAGCTAAAAAGGTGCAGGCATATCTAATTGAAAATAAAACGCTTTATAAGTATTTGGTAACAGGTGATGCAGCTAGGGCGCAGCTTAGCAACTATTTCAGTGGATTTGGTTTTTTGGGTATAGCGCAAGGAAGTTATTATATCAAAAAAGGTGTAAAGTTTGAGAGCGGATTGGACGATTTTTTATTTAGGCTTTTGAGAGAGTATATAGGTGAATATGACACGCATTTGCATGACGATGAAATAAAATGCATACAATGCCGTGAGTTAGGAGCCAAAGCCTCTAAATATCTTATTGAAATGAAGTTTTTAAACGGATTTATAGATGATCCAGCCAAAAAAAAGTCTGCTATATGGAATATGCAGTCTGATGCTTGGTTATGCCCTGTTTGTGCATTTATCTACTTTTTAATGCCCTTTGGATTTGTAGAAATGAATAAAGGTGGATATTTGAAAGATTATGTGTTTGTAAATATAAATGATTCTGTAGAACTGTTGCAAAGAAATAATGAGTCCCTTGAAATAGTTCTACAGAATCATTTATATTTAC
>CALAYY010000121.1 GCA_937895465.1 uncultured Clostridia bacterium
TGTCAGCAAGACTTTTGGAAAAGCTGTCAAGCTCCGAAGTGTCTATGCCCATCTCTTTGAGTTCGTCTAATTCACCGTCAATAATATCAAAAGAATCTGTAGAAATAGAATTGCCCAAAAGCCATTCTATGGCGCTTGTAAGGTTCTTTTCCTGTTCGGCATATATCCATGTCATCAGAAGAATAACAGCCGTTAACAGCCCTGCCATTATGTATAAGGTGTTGCTTTTAAAAAGTTTGTATAATTCCCCTCTGGTAAGTTTTAATAAGCTTTTCATATATAATACTTCTCCGTTTTTTTAAGAAATTTCTGTGCCTTGTGTACTGGTAAGTTCCAAAAATGTTTCCTCTAACGACTTTTCACCTAAAGTCATAGATATGACCGCAATTTTTTTTGAAGCCAGCACAATGGAAACATTAGATAATTGTTCTTCGGGCAAAGAAAAAATTATTAGGTTGCTGTTAGTCTGTATGTCGCAGTCAAAGGTATCTTTTAATATTTCTATTGCCTTGGATTTTTGCAGTGTCGGCACAGTCAATTTGATTTTTAGGATATTATTTTGAGGACGAGTCCATTCATCTACTGTTTTGACAGCAGTTAATTTGCCTTTATAAATTATGCCCACACGGTCGCACATAAGCTGCATCTCAGTCAAGATGTGACTGGATATAAAGACGGCAATTCCGTATTCATGTGCTAGCATCTTCAAAAAATCTCTCATTTCGTGAATACCTGCAGGGTCAAGTCCGTTGGTGGGCTCATCCAAAATCAAAATTTGGGGATTATGAAGTAAGCTTTGAGCTATTCCTACACGCTGACGCATACCTAAAGAATATCTTTTGACTTTTTCTTTGATACGGTTTTCCATTTTGACCAGCTTTACAACATCCATAATCTGTTCATCAGAAATATTGCCGTAGAGCGAAGCATAGTATTTTAGGTTATCCCAGCCAGACATATACTTATACATTTCGGGGTTTTCTATGATGCCGCCTATACAAGATACAGCTTGTTTAAAATCGTCCTTAATTGAATATCCGCATATAGATATCTCACCTTGTGTAATATCAGCAAGCCCAGATATCATTCTTATTGTTGTGGTTTTGCCTGCACCGTTAGGTCCCAAAAACCCAAAAACCTCACCGCTGTAAACATCCAAAGACACATTGTCAACAGAAACTCTATCGCCGTATCGCTTAGTCAGATTTTTCAGACTCAAAACGACTTCGCCTTTTTGGTATGCCTGCATGTGTAAAGGATGAG
>CALAYY010000122.1 GCA_937895465.1 uncultured Clostridia bacterium
TGTTTTTAGGCTTTCACCTTCCGCCTGCCAATACCTTATGTATGTCATTAATTTATCTGCGTGCGTATTGGCAGTGATTTCACCTTCGCTGTAACTTATGACCTTAATATCTCTTGCATTTAAAAAGCTTACTATCAGCGGCGTTTCTTCGGCAATTCTGCCCAAACGGTCGCTCATATATATCCCTAAAATGTCGAACTCCCTACGCTCAGCCATCGCTTTAATCTCAATAATTGCATCTCGCTTGCTTGCAGAAACTTTGTAACCACTGACACCGCCCTCTATTTTCTCGCAGACAAACTCCCAGCCATTATTCTCCGCCCAAGGTTTTAGTATATCTCTTTGCAACGGAATATCATTATCGCTGTCAGTCTGCTTTTTAGTAGATGCACGGTACAGCAAAACCACCCTTGGCTTATTTATGTTATTTTGCTCCATTTATTGTCCTCCTTTTAATCTTTTTTACAAGACAAACATACCGTCTTTTCGATGTAATAGCAAGGGAACAGGGCGCTAATTGCTAAAAGAAATATAGTAATATTTTAGCGCCCTAATACCTGCTATTTAACTCCCACTAAGACGTCGGAAACACTAAAAACACCCATTTCATTGCGGCTGAGTCAAAGCGAGTAAACTCTACCAAGCCATCTTTAAAGACACGCAAATAATAATCCTGACCGTGCATACGAACATAGTGCTCACTGAAAATATTTTCCGTCTTAATTTTTTGACTAGTTGGTGGTTTTAAAAATTCTTTTGATTTTTTATTTATATCCATTAATTATTCTTTCCCTTTATATAATATTTTTTTGTTTAATTGACTTGCATTTTTGATATCTTTACGCTAACATACCACAAACCATTTGTGAGGTGTTTTATGTATAACAGTATAATATTAGACTACATTCTAAACGGCGAAATCGAAAGGCGGATTTCCAAAGATACCCCTAAGCTTAACAAAATTATGGGTAATGTTTCTGACTATTACGATGAGCTTATCGCCGCCCTTGACGAAAACCAAAAGCAGCTTTTGGATAAGTTTAGAAACGAACTTGACGAGTACAGCGCGGAAGAAAGTTACAGTTATTTTGAGCAAGGTTTTAAAGCAGGCTTTAATATTGCAATTGCCGCAAAAGAATAGCTATTACCTTTAATCAATATAACTCCGTCTAAAAATATTGGGCGGAGTTTTTCTCACCGCAATCTTTTACTGCGCTCTATGGCAGTCTTTTTGTTATGACAGCTATGGCAGAGTGATTGCAGATTCTTTTTGTCAAGCATACTACCTCCGTCCTTAATTTCCGTCTTATGGTCAACAATTACCGCTTTGGTTATTTTGCCTTGCGCGAAACAACTTTCACAAAGCGGATTATTTATTATATACAGCCCCCTTAATTTTCGCCAGCTAGTGCTGTCATACAACTTTTGGGTCTTTTTGTCGCGGACATGATTATTGTAATGATGCTCCCTTGCCTTTTTTTCTTTTATCTCTAAATATATATGTTTAGCGCAATACTTGTCTTTAGTTAGCCCCGCACAGCCTGCGGCCCTGCACTGCTTCCACATTCCGTTAGGCATGTTTAATCCTCCTAGATAACTATCAAATCTCTATGGTCATAAATGCAACCTTCCGGCTCGCCTCCGCCTTTTAATGCTATATCGAGTGCCATAATTAGTGCGACCGCACCGTCAATCTTCTCGGCGGACTTTGCCTTGTCGGGTTTGACATTCCCCGCCTCATCGGTTTTTACAACCATATTTTCCAGCATCCAATTTAGAGCATCGTTACCGTTATGGGATATCTTTTCATCTAAAATAAGGCGCATAAGCTCTTTGGTGGGATATGTCATACTTCTAAAACCTTGACCGAACTCTATCATTGTAAATCCTGATTTTTCCAGCCTTTGCGCCGTTGCTGTGCCGTTCCATCTATCCATCGCAATTTGGCGAATATCAAACCTTTTACCAAGACTTTCTATAAACTTCTCTACTGTGGCATAGTCAACTACCCTACCCTCCGTGGTCATTACATAGCCTTTTGTCTGCCACGAATCGTACTGCACCCTATCGCGCTTGATACGCCTTTCCATGTTCTCATCGGGTATCCAAAAATACATCTAAGCCGCCGTAACATACCCTACCCCTTAAATCATATTCGTCATAGTTTTCTTCAAGATTATTCCATACCTCTATAGGCAGCCACCTTGCCGTTTCCTCGCTCCAGATGTTAAGCCGCATTTGTCTGAACAGTTTTTCTTCTACAGGGTTGCCTTTGGCACTCTCATATGCTTGTCTAAGCTTTTCCATCGTTATGGTTATACCGAGTGACGGGTTTGCCTTTTTCCATACCGCCTCGTCCTCCCAATCGTCATCGTGGGCAGCACCGTAAATTACAGGATAAAATGTCGTATCAATTCGTTTGCCCCCTAATATGTCCTTTGCTTTTTGGTACACTTCATAACATATACTGCGCTTATCTGTACCCGCTGTAGTCAATATAAAGTTAAGCGGCTGCCGCCTCGCGTCGCCCGATCCCTTTGTCATGGTGTCATATAATTCTCTGTTTGGCTGCGCCAATAACTCGTCAAAAATTACGCCGCTTGCATTGATGCCGTATTTACTCGGTACATCGGAACTTACCACCGTATAATATGAGTTCATCATTGGATACACAAGCCGCTTGGTTGCCTCGTTTACCTTTATTCTTTTCGCCAATGCGGGCTTTAGCCGTACCATCTGCGCTGCCGTTTTAAAGATGATACTCGCTTGATTCTTGTCGGCGGCGCAGCCAAACACTTCCGCACTGTATTCGCCGTCCGCACACAAAAGATATAGTGCCACTGCGGCGGCAAGCTCGGACTTCGCGTTCTTTTTAGGCGTAAAGATAAAAGCTGTATTGTACTGCCTGTAACCGTTTGCCTTAACTGTCCCAAATATGTCCCTTATTATCTTTTCCTGCCACTTCATAATGTTAAAAGGTTTACCTGCCCACTCGCCGTGGACGTGGCACAAACTGTTTATAAAGTTTACCGCGCTGTCGGCTTTTTCTTTGTCGTATCTTGCGCCCTTTGGCATTTTCATAAGCGGTTTCACCTCCCTGCCTTGTCAACAGCGCGGTTGAGGATAATGTCAAGCGGGTCGGAGCTTACCGCGTTCTTGTCCACAAAATATCTTAGCCGCTCGGATATATTTACCTCGATTGCCGACCATTGCCCTTGCGCCTGCTTTTGATATTTTTGTGCTATGCGCACATACGGGCTTTCGCAGGGTAACTGTGTTGTAGGGTGCTTTGCCAAAAACCCGTAATCGTGTATTGCGTTTTCCGCTTGCTCACAGCGAGAAAGACTTAAAGCATATTGTTGTAAGCTTTCGGGATTGACCAATAAATGGCAATCCCGTTCTTTTAGCCAATTCCACAATCTTTCGTAGATTTCCTTGCCCCTGTTCGCCGTAGTTACCTGCCGAGTTTCCTTTGTAAGGTACTCATTAGGCTTAGGCATCTCCGCTCCGCTTAAATCCGCATTGATGGTAAGTTGCGGCAAATCTGTCGCTGCGGCTTGTCCTTCAAGTATCTTTGCCGTTACCTCTTTTTTCTTTCGTCCTGCGCCTGCGCGCTTGCC
>CALAYY010000123.1 GCA_937895465.1 uncultured Clostridia bacterium
GGTGCAAACGCAAATGCCGTAAAGGAACTGGTTATTTGCTCATTATTTTTGGCTTCAAGAAAAGTAATTGACGGAATAAAGTGGACACAATCTTTAAAAGGCACAGAAAATGTAGCAGGTGCAGTTGAAAAAGGAAAGAAAGAATTTGTAGGTCCTGAAATTTCTGGTAAAAAACTCGGTGTTATCGGTCTTGGCGCTATAGGTGCTTTGGTTGCAAACGCCGCTGTTGAGCTTGGAATGACGGTTATAGGCTATGACCCTTTTATAACTGTAGATCATGCATGGAATTTGTCAACTCATGTTATTAAAGAAACAGACCTCAATAACTTATATTCTAATGTGGACTATATCACTCTGCATATACCTTTGAATTCAAGCACAAAACAAATGCTTGATGTTGAAGCATTTTCTAAAATGAAAAAATCTGTTGCTATAATTAATTGTTCAAGAGGCGAACTTGTTAACAATCAAGATATGATAGAAGCAATTAAACAAGGCATTGTCTCAAGATATGTTACTGATTTTCCTAATGAAGAGCTTTTAGGAATAGATAACATAATCACTATCCCCCATCTTGGCGCTTCGACACCTGAAGCTGAAGATAATTGTGCTGTAATGGCGTCAAAACAGTTGGTAGAATTTTTACAAAACGGTAATATTATAAACTCGGTTAATTTTCCTGATACTGTACTTAACCGTACAGCCAAAATACGCCTAACTGTAATACACAAAAATGTAAAAAGCCTGTTATCTCAAATTACCGAATCTATAAGCGCTGCTAAGATTAATATAGCTAATATGGTTAGTCAAAGTCAGGGTGAATACGCCTATACAATTTTGGAGCTTGACGACGAAATAAAAGCGGAATCTTTAAATAAGCTTGATAAGATAGACGGAGTAATAAGACATCGAATAATAAAATAAAATCACCAAACATCAAAAAAAACAGTCCTTACGGACTGTTTTTTTCATCTATTCTTCTTTTTCCAAACGAATAAGTGTTACTGCCTTCTTTTCCACCATTACTCCAACTGCAGGTACTTGGTCAATTACTTTACCGCTTGTTCCAGCAACTTCAAATTGAAGACCAAGACTTGAGAGTTTTGTAGCGGCTTGTGAATATGACAGACCTATAAGTGCAGGCATTTCTATAACTTTTGCATTGTCATTGCTATTCTTATCTGAAGGCTCTATTCCTTTATATGCAAATATGCCTTTAAACATAAAACCTGCATAAGGTGCCGCTACCATACTTCCATAATAGGTATATCCTGCAGGCTCATCTACAATTACAAGCACCGCATATTGAGGATTATCTATAGGCGCAAAACCTATAAAACTTGAAACATATTTCCCGCGGGCAATCACACCGTTTTCATATTTTTGGGCTGTGCCGGTCTTGCCGCCTATTTTATACCCTTCTACACTGGCATGCCTTCCGCTTCCGCTATTAACGGCTTTTTCTAAAATTTCTCTCATAGTGGAGCTGGTCTGTTCACTTATTACCTGTGAGGTTTTGACAGGGTTATTGATATAAACTGTCTTATTGTCATAAGAGCGTATCTCTTTCACAAAATGAGGTTTCATCAGTTTTCCGCCATTAACCACAGCACATGCCGAAGTTATTAATTGAAGCGGAGTTACTGCAACCGCCTGACCAAAGCCCATTCTTGCCAAATCAACATTTTTTAAGCTGTTTTTATTCATGACTATACCCTTGCTTTCAGCAGGAAAATCTATTCCTGTAGCTTTGCCAAAGCCATACGCATTGAGATAATCATAAAAATTATTTTTACCTAGCTTTAAAGCCAAGTCAACAAAAACAGAGTTGCATGAATTGTTTACAGCCTCTTGGAGCGATTGAGAGCCGTGTCCGCCGCTCTTCCAGCATTTTATACGCTGACCGTCAACCATTCTGTAGCCGGGGTCGTAAAAGCGTTCCTTTAGGCTGGTTTTGTTCTTGTCGAGTGCTGAAGAAAGTGTAAAAATCTTAAAAGTAGAACCGGGTTCAAAAACATCTGTTATCAGCTTGTTTTTGGTAAGAGTGTTTAATAATGGTATATCATCTCTGGGCGGATTGTTAAGGTCATAAGAAGGAGCAGTTGCCATTGCCACAACAGCACCTGTATTGACATCCATAACAAGTACGCTTGCAGAATTGCTGTTATATTTCTTATGGGCATCCAAAGCTGCACTTTGGGCAAGTTTTTGGATTTCATAATCTATAGTCAAAACAACATCGCAGCCTGTTATTGCAGGAATATATTTATCAGTATTGGATTTTAATTCAATTCCGTGAATATCGGTCTGAGTAAGAGTAATACCGTCAACACCCTTTAGATATCTTTCATAATAATTTTCTATTCCGCTCTGACCGACTCCGTCAATATTGGTAAATCCCATAACCTGTGTCAAAAAATCTCCATACGGATAAAACCTAGAATTATCTTCAGAAAAATATATTCCCTTATAACCTTTGGTTCTTATGATATCTATTTTTTCTTTTTCGATTTTTCTGGCTATTGTTACCTCTGAAACGCTTTTTTGAAATGATTGATACAGCTTATCCTGATCTTTCTCCAAAATCTTAGCTAAGAACCCGGCAACCGCCAATTTATCTTCTACTGCATTAGGTCTGACATAGATAGAATAAGTTGTATAATTGGTTGCAAGCAGCTGTCCTTGTGTATCTAAGATTTTGCCTCGTTCAGCCTGCAAAGGCAAGTCTCTTGTCCATTGGTCAATTGCCTTACTTTGCAAATCCTTGCCTTGCAAGACCTGAATAAAAAACAATCTGCCGATAAGAACAATAAAAATAAAGGTTATTGACAAAACTGCTGCCAATAACCTCTTTTGCATCGAAACGCTAGAATAATATTTTGATTTCAAAAAGTTTAACTCCCAAACACTCCGCTTAAAAAGTCGCACAACTTATCAAACCAATTATCGCCGCCTTCGGGTTGAGAATCAATATTAACCGGTATGAGCTCAATCTTAGTTACTTGGTCGTTATCATCCATCCCTTGCCCTTTTGCTTTTGAATAAATGTAATTATCGTCGTCGTATTTTGATAATTCAGCGCTTTGGGTTGCTATGTAATTTTGTTTTTCGCTTAATTGCTGTTCCATAGCTGATATATCTTGCGACAATGTAGAAATCATCATGCCTGTAGTTGCTATTAAAACCGCGATGACTACAACAATAGTAACATAAAGAGTAATAAGCCCTTTTCTTGCACTGGATGCAGTCTTTACTGCTTGACTCTTGGAAAGGTGCTTAGCGTTTTGTTCTGTCTTTTTTTCTGCATACTGCATAGTCTTTTCGCTAGGCTTAATTTCGTTTTCCTTTTCTGCAAACAGCTTTTTGTAACGATCAGCAATGGTTGTAGCATGCCCATACACATTAGAAGTAGGCTTAAATACTGGTGCGTTTTCTGTGTAATATGTGCGTTGATAAGCATCGTTATCTATTCTGCTTCTATTATATGTATAAGGGCTGCTGTCATATTCTCTATTAAAATCATATTCTATCGGTTTTTGAATGTCTCTTGGTCTATCAGCAGTTATAACAGGCTTAACCATTGCAGGCTCTTTTTCAGAATAATCATCCATGGTAATATCTAATTCAGGTGAAGGCTGCTTTACAATAGTGTCATCTAGGTCTCTTAATGATACTCTCTTGCGTTCTTGCCCTCTTATTCTTGCTTCTTCCTCTGCACGGCGAGCCTCATCATACCTATCTTGATATAATGTTGTATGAGCTGCCATTCTTTTTTTGCGTTCAAAATCCGTATCCTCACGTGAAATAAAAGGACGCGCTCTTGTAACACCCTCGTTTTTATAGGTATATTCCTTGTCCATATAATCCTCTTTGTCATATTTTCGGGCGTTTACATAGCTATAACTTTTGTTCATCTCAGGAAGAAAAACATCATCATAATCATTTTGGGTATTGAAATTACGCCTGCTTTTGACAGGCTCAAAATATTTTTCTTTCAATTCCATATTTCTCATAATGTACTCCTAAGGCTTTTTAAAAAACCTAGTCTTAAAGTTTTTCAGCAGCTCTTAATTTTGCAGATGCTGCTCTTTTGTTAGTATTTAATTCTTCTTCATCAGGTAATATCGGCTTAGTCGTAATTAGTTTTATGCTCGCTTTGTGTCCACAGGAGCATATCGGCAAGGATTTATCACATATACAATCTGTTGATTCGGTTTTAAAAAGCTGCTTTATTGTTCTGTCTTCCAAAGAATGAAAGGTTATTACAGCAATTCTGCCGCCTTTTTTTAATCTGCTCATAATATCTTTAACAGCTTGTCCCAACCCTTCCAGCTCATGATTTACTTCGATTCTAATTGCTTGAAAAGTCTTTTTGGCAGGGTGTCCGTGCTTAATATGTGTCGGCACACTTCGTGATATGATATCACTAAGTTCAAGAGTAGTAGTGATAGGGTTAACCGCTCTTTTAGCCACAATGTTAGCAACTATTCTTTTGGCATAGCTTTCTTCACCATATTTATACAGTATCTCAATCAGTTTCTTTTGTGAATAATTATTGACTACTTCATAAGCAGTCAGGCTTTGGGATTGATCCATTCTCATATCTAGCTCGGCATCTTTTGTATAACTAAAACCCCTTGAAGCCTCGTCAATCTGATGTGACGATATGCCAAGATCCATTATGGCACCGTCAAGATATTGTATTCCTAATGAGTCCAGCACTTTGCATGCATCCTTATAGTTGCTATGCACAGTTATCACCCTGTTGCCAAAATGACTCAATTTCTCACCGGCACTTTTTAACGCATCATAATCCAAGTCAAGTCCGATTACTTTGCCGTTTGGTGAGGATCTCTTTAGTATCTCTAATGAATGCCCTCCACCTCCTAGCGTTGCGTCTAAATAAACACCGTCGCTTTTTGGTAGCAAAACATCCATTGTTTGCTTAAGCATAATGGGTATGTGATATTCCATTGTTACTGTCCGTTAGTGTTAGAATTTCTTCTCAACAGCTTGTTAAATTCTTTTAGTACTTGATTAAAGTCAAGACTTCCTTCAGGTAAATCCTGCTCATAATCTGTGTTACCGTTAAGGTTTTTATTAAACCTGTCTTCGCTCCAAACTTCAATTACATTTCCTGCCCCAATTGTTACAATGTTTTTTTCTATGCCTGCATAATCTCTAAGTACTGGAGGCATTACAAACCTACCCTGATTGTCTTCTTCTATATCAAACATAAAAGAAGTTATCGCTCTGATTGATCTCATTGCATCAACATCGGTGTATTCGATGTCTTTTATTTTGGAAAAGATGTTCTGTTCAAAATAATCTTCCGAAGCAATAACCAAGTCCTTCTGATATCTTAGATAACTTCGATACCTTAT
>CALAYY010000124.1 GCA_937895465.1 uncultured Clostridia bacterium
AAAGGCAGACGGGAGAGCCTTAAGGTAATAGAAGACATCTATACATACAGCAAAGGCAATGTTTGGGTCAATCCTAACTCAGGCAGATCTGCATATCTTGATACACAGACAGCTTTACTCATGGGCAAAGGTTTGTTCATGGCTAATGGAGACTGGTTTGACAACGAAATGGAACAAACTAGAAAAGGTATTATTGAAATTAACGGCAAAGTAGACGTAATCAAAATGATGAAAACTCCTGTTATTAGTTCTATTATCAATAAAACCCCCACTATTACAAATGACGCTATGCTTTCAGCTGTTATAAGCGCAATTGACAACGGACAGACAAGCTATGAAGGTGTTTCGGAAGATGATTTTGCAACTATAAAGGATGCAAGAACTGTTGTATATTCTATCGGTCCCAACCATACCTCAGTTATTCCTTCATATGCTGCTGGTAAAGAAATTGCTGTTGACTTTTTGAGATTTTTGGCTACTGATAAGGGCAATGAGATATATATCAAAGCTACAGGCGGAGCAACTTTGCCTTTCAAATATGACCTAAAAGCAAAAAATGAAGAATTATATAATTCAATTTCTCCCTTCCAGCAAGAGATAATATCATACTTTAACGAATACACTCAGGAAATTTCTATCTTGCCTTCAACAAGTTCTTTTCCCTTGGTAAGATTTGGTACATTAAGACCTTTTGCTTCACTTGGTAATACAGTAGGTTATTATTACACATCTAACACAAGCAAAGGCTCATATAACACACTTTCTGAGAAGATTTTTTATACAGATTATGAATACTGGACAGAAAATGATAATGCTAGATGGAACAACTGCAAAAGCAGTGCAGGAATATAGCAAATAGGAGGGTATGATGAAGAAAAACAAATTTGACCTAAAGCTGATATTATTACTTCTATCTTTGGTTTTTTTCTTTAATGTAGTTATTACTAATCCGCTAACTGATTCTAAGGCGGCGAGTAATGATATCGAGTTTTGGAGCGTTGCTGCTACTGAAAAAGTAATGCAGGACAAGCTGGATATTTATGGCGATATAAAGCAAGAGCCAAAGGTTGTTGTAGATGCTTGTAAGGGCGAATACGAAAGTACGCAAATTATAATGACCGCCAAAAAAGATATAAAAAGCGTGACTTTAACTTATGGCGAATTAAACGGTGAAGGTGGCACCAAATTTTCTAAGGATAACATAGGCGTATTTTATGAGCTTTATACTAATGTTACCAATATTTATGACGGTAACGGTGCGCCTACAGGATATTATCCTGATGCATTAGTGCCTTTTGACAGGATTGTAAAAGCTAAAGAAAATACAATAAAAGCAAACAAAAATCAAGGCTTATATATAACCTTTAATGTTCCTATTGACCAAGTTGCTGGTACATATACAGGTTCTTTGGAAATCACTTATGACGGAGCAAGCAAAGTTTTGCCCATAGAGCTTAATGTTTTTGACTTGGAAGTCAATGAAAAGACTAATTCCAAGTCAAAGTTTAACTCTACATTTACCCAATATCTAGGTGAGCTTGACAGCACTCAAGAAATGTTTGAAGCCTATATACAGACAATGATTGAGTATAGAGTTTCACCCAGCTATCTGATTAACGGCAATCATCTGGATAAATCCGATGAAATGGTCAATTTGTATGTTGAAAAAGCTTATGCTTTTATTCAAAACCCCAAAATGAGCAATTTTAATATACCAGCCTATACAGCAAGCGACGCTGCAACCAATGAAAAGACGATTGACAAGCAGATGCTTATAAAATATGTCAATGCGGTTATGAAAAAGAGTTTTGAAACAGGTTTTAACCTAATGGAAAGAGCTATTTTTTCTACAGGTATAATTGACGAGCCTGACTTGTTTGGGCTTATGGCAAGAGTTCCTATCGTTATGCGTGATTATGACGAAGCAATAACTTATTGTGTTAATAATGTCAATTCTCTAATTGGTACAACACAAGTTGACCCTGCTTTTAAAGCAGAAATAGTACAGTCTTTGAAGGATATGTCCTTTGTTGTTACTATGCCTTACAACGAATCGGTAAAGGATCTTATTACTACATGGTGTCCTTATGCCAGCGAATATGACACAGTAGAAAAACGCAAATTATATGAAAATCAGGTTGAAAAATGGTGGTACACCTGTATTCAGCCTCGTGTTCCTCATCCTACATACCATATGGAAGATCCATTAATATCTGCACGTGCGCTTAGCTGGATGATGTCAGAATATGATGTAACAGGTAATCTTTTTTGGGCAGTAGATGTTTACGCTAGATACAACGGCACTTCCTATCAATTTATTGATGATTTTTATTCTAGCCCCGAAAGATATCCTAGAGCCAATGGAGACGGTTTCTTGTTTTACCCCGGCTCCAGATACGGAGTCTTTGGACCGCTTAGCTCTCTTAGAATGGAAGCAATAAGAGACGGTAACGAAGAATTTGAGCTGTTTTATAATCTTAAGGCTGACTACGAGCAAATGGGTATAGACAGCAGCAAAATTATACGAAACATCAATTCACTTATCTATACAGGAACAAGGGTAGCTTCCAATTCTCAGATGTTTGCTACAGCTAGAAAGGCACTTATTGAATTGTCTATGCTTGCAAAGTCCGACGCTAAGGTTTGTGTAGTTGATTATTTTGACGATAATTACGGAAATATCACATATAAAGTATTTGCTAAAACTGGCTACGAAATAAAATCGGATTCACTTACACAAGTTGAAGCAACAGCTAACGGCAATATTTACACTATCAGTGTCAACCTTAATAAAGACAGCAACTTTATGAACTTCTATACAATTGTAAACGGAAAAACTCTTTCGTTTAACTTCAATATCGGCGGTAAGACAACAGTTAATAATGCTGAGACTATTGAAAGCGGATTTTCTAAGGGTACTGTATCTGTAACATCAAGTCTAGTTGATGCTAGCGTTGTGGACGGCTCAGAAGGTAAGTTTGTAAAGCTAGATATAGCAGAAGCTGTGGCTAAGCATCAATCAATTAACTGGGCTAATACTGTTCTTAGCACAATCAACAGCTCCACCAGTAAGATAATTTTACACATCTACAATCCTACAGAAAGCGAAATACCCTTCAAATTGTTTGTAAAATTCAGCGGAGTAACAATTAATACCGAGCTTGTCAGCGTGAATTTGAAGCCTGGTATGAACGAAGTAACAGTTGACGGAATTAACAGCTTTAACTGGACAAGATACAAAGGCATTGAAAATGCAATGATGTATTTTAGTACGGATTCAACTTCAGGCGGAGCAGCACGCACCGTGTATATAAAAGATTTGGTAGCTTATACGATTAGTAAATAAGCGAATAAGGAGGAATGAAATGGTAAAAAAGATTAGTTTATTATTGTTGGCTTTATTTATTATGACTATGAGTGCGTCTTTAATAGCGTGCAAGGATAAAACTCCTGCTGACCCTGATGCGGCATTAAAACAGGATGTAACGCTTTGCGATTTTGAAGAGTGGGCACCCGACTTTCAGACAATTAAGTTTATGAACGGTTTTGGAAGAGTGTCAAAAAATGAGGATAAAACCTATGTCAAAAGCGGTAATTTTTCAGCTAGGCTTGACCCTCTGGGCTGGTACAGTTCAGGCTCATTGCCTTTGATATTCTTTCCCACACGCTCAGAGACCTTTGGGTTTGATTATGCGGATTTTAGTTATGCGGATTATATTTCAGTAGAAATTTATAATCCCAATAACGAAGAAAAAACAATCAACATGGGGCTTGTGAGCAATATATCCAGTATAAGTTCAATCACCAGAATCAATGACCGTGAGATAACGCTCAAAACCGGTTGGAATTCTGTTTACTTTGAAATTGACCCTTCAATAGTGGCAATTACTGGAAACATTACATCAGTTGAGGGCATTTACTTCTTGTTTAAGAATGCACAGTCACTTAACCCTACAGAAGAGACACCTAAATATTATATTGATGATTTGAAAATTATCAAAAAACAGGAAAGATCTCCTTCAGATTTTAACTTTGTGCTTGATAAAAATGAGATAGCCGACTTTGAAAAAAATTATCAGAAGTATTGCGTAGACAGTGAATACCCTACAAAAATTTCAGTTGTCAATGCCGCCGATTACGGTATAAATGCACCCAGCGGAAGAAAGGTATTAAGAGTTAATTTCTTAGGTACAGGCACTAATTATTGGAGATACTTTAAGATTGACAAAAAGCTGATTCAAGCTTCAGTTCTCAAAGGAATGACTTTGGAACAAGCCAAAAACGCTTATTTGTGTTTTGACGTTTATAACAATGACAGCGATATCACTAGAAACAGTATTCATACTACCGTTGACTATATTGTGGGAGACAATACAGGAAAAAGACTTTCTACAGCCTTATTTGCCATAAGAGGACAATGGACATCTTATGAGTATAAGTTAAGCGATGTAGCCAAATTTAATGAGAATTACTTTAATGACCCGGGCGAATTAATGCTTTGGTATACAGATTTGACGGGCGATAGAGAGTTTTTCTATGACAATTTCAGAATAGAATTTAGAAACTAGAATATACGAAAAATACAAAAGATATAAAAACCAAGGAGGATCAGATGAAAAAGATTTTGGCATTATTGTTAAGTATATTAACAATAAGCGTAGCTTTCGTTGCATGCGACAATAAAGGAGTTTTATTACAAAACTTTCCTGCAGCATACAGCGAAGAAGTTCAGCTTGGGGATACTTACACGTTAAATGTAATATCAGTATTTGATAAAGATAATAACGAATACCGTGTTACCAGCAATGTAAAAACAACTCAAGGTGACGAAGTAAATGTAATCAATAATCAGTTTGATATTGAAAACATTCAAGGTTATGTTATTACATACACCGTAAAAATCTCTGAAAAAAAGGTTGCAACTTCAGTCTTGACTCTTACTGTTGTTGACAAAGACGGTCCTGTTATAAGGATTACAAAACCGAGTGACGGTATTGTAGGACAAGAATACACCTTGCCCGAAATTACCGTATCAGACTTGTCAGGCGATAATATAACACCTGTAATCAAGATTTATTTTGTTAACGGTGAAGAAAGGGAAGAAATAGCTTTAACCGATAATAAATTTACACCTGCTAAAAGCGGTCAGTATTTACTTCAAGTTACAGCAACTGACTCAAGCAATAATTCTAATAGTAAGGAAGAAGCATTTGTTGTTTATAACCCTGCTTTAATTGGCGAAGTTGCTAATTTTGATTATGCTGAAACAGCTAAATTATGGACAGCAAACAAGGGAGTAGAAATAAGTTATGTTTCACCTGAGCAGAATGAAGACTTAACTTATACCGGCGGATATGCCCAGATGTCTTTTACAGAAAATAATAACTGGGTTAACACCTATTTTATGCCCCGTCAAGCTAAGGAAGCTTATGCAGATTTTGATTTGATGAGTGTATGGGTTTATCCCGTTCTCAAAGATGATGTAAAAGCCTCTTGCTTATTCTCATTCTTTAATGACCTTAACTATCAAGTTCAGATAAAATCAGGTGAATGGAACAAAGTCTCTTTTTCTGCTGAGAAGTTTATTGCAACATTTGATAATTTGGTAAACAAATCTCAAATCTTCTTGCCTATGAACTTTAATAATGCTGCTTCACTTAACCATGCTAACTTGGTTTCGTTTAGATTGGGAAATATATTCTTACATAAGAATGCAGATTTTTCAGTAGCAGTAGATAATGACAATTACATTAAAAACGGCGACACCACAACTGACGTAACACTTACAGTTGGAAGTGAAAACGAAACAGTGCCTGCACATGTTCTGACTGTGTTAGACAGCGAAAATAATGCTGTTACAGCAGCCTCATCTGAAGGCAATGCTTATACTTATAGTTTGACTGCTGGTATTTATACCTATACTGTTACAAGCAATGACTCTGTATATGTAGGAAGTACAAGCGGAACATTTTCTGTAGAAAACAGCACGCAGATTAAAAAAGACGAAACCCCTACCAACTTTACATCAGGTACATCTGTTACCTTGCCTGACGCTAAAATCTGGGTTGACGGTGCAGTTACTGAAGAAGTTGCTTCTAAGACAGCAAAATTTGTTTATGCTGCCGACAATACAGAAGAAGAAGTTTTGAGCGATACATTTACCCCTTCAGCTTCAGGTAAAGTTGTTGTAACTTATACCTATACAGGAGCTGTTCCTCTTACTGTTGAGTACGGAGTAACAAGAGGCGCAATTAATGACAGATATGTACTTGATATGTCTAACCGTGATGCAGTACTTGATATAGACAGCAAAAAGACAGGTTTTGATTATGCTAAGACCTATATGGCTGGCGAAAAAAATTATGTAGCAATAACTGTCAAAGTACCCGTTGTGGACGCATCAAACTGGATAGTAGTTCCTATTTTGCCTAAAAACAATATGGAAGTACTTGCGCAATATGATTATGTAAGAGTAGAAGTTTATTATGTAGCTAACGCTGACTCTGTAGTAAAAGGATTGTTTGTTTCTGACAAGCATATAGTGACAGGTCTAAAAACCAATCAATGGGTCAATATTGATATTCCTGCAGATTTATTTATCAGTAGCTACGGAATAAAACACTTAATATCAGCGAACTATCATATAACCAATGCTGATTATCCTAATGTTACCGAAATCAGAATAGGTAATGTTTATGGACAAAGCTGATATTGTAACAGGAGAAGATACGAGCGTTAATACAATAACAGTTTCAAGCACTAATGAGACTATGCCTGAGTACGCTGTAATTGTTAAAAACAGCTTAGGTGCTGTGATGACTCCTGCATCAACTGTAGATAATGTTTATACATACAACCTTGCAGCTGGTGTTTATAACTATGAAGTGGTATCTACTGACGCTGATTATGTAGGAAAACTTTCAGGTTCATTTACCATAGAAGATGCAATGAAAATTATGGTTGATAATTATGCTAGCTTTGTAGCAGGTCAGCCGATAAGTTTCTTAGACGGCGTTATATATGAAAGCGGTGCTCCTACAGCAAACCGTGCAGCAATAACAGCAAAATATATCTATGCTATTGATAATTCTGAAATAGTAGTAGATACTGCTGCTCCGTTTACACCTGATTATTCTGGTAAGCTTGTGATCACATATACCTATGAAGGTGCTAACGACAAGATAGTTGAAGTAATAGTAGGTCGTGCGGCAACCAAAGAAGGCTATATCTTAGACGCTACCAAGGAGACCAAATTTGATTTATCAACTTCTAAGGCGGCAACTATGACTTATGTTTCTGCTGAAGAAAACACCGATGAAACATATTCTGGAGGTTATGTACTTGTTAATAACACTTCTAGCTGGTGTAATATTAACTTCTCCAATAATGTAAACTTCACAAAACAAGACTTAGAGGGATACGATTATGTTTCAATTTGGCTGTATTTGGAATATAAGAATACCACTGAAAACAACCATTACATCTCATTTTACAATGTGTTTGAGGTAAACGGAATACCCACCAACCATGCGTTAAAGACCAATAGATGGGTTAAGCTCAATATCAATTTGGATGTTTTTGAAGCCAAATTTGACGGTCTTGCAGGAAAGACAGCTAAGGTAGCATTTATGCCGTTTAACTTTAGCGCTTCATATCTATTAGGCGTAAGAGTAGGCGAGATGAAACTTGAAAAGCTGGACAGCACAGTTAACTACAATACAGAATCCGCTAAGATTGAGATGCAGATTGCTGACTTTGACGGTTCGGACTATATAGTAAGCATCAAGAACGAAGCAGGAGAAGCAGTAACTGATTTTGATTTTGTGCTTAACAAAGAGACCAATCTTTACGAATACAGCACAACAACTGCAGGAACATATACTATAACAGTTGTTTATAGTTATCAGTTTGTAGGCAAAACCAGTGCAGGTACAGAAGTAACAAACACCTATACAGTTGAAAAAACTTATACGGTTGTAGTAAACGCATAAAAAATAAAATTAGCTTTAGCTATGGGTTTCCTGTCGTTACAGGAAACCCATACTAATAGCATTAATAAAATAAAAATAACTATTAAAAGGGCAGAGCTATGTTTAGGTTTATTGATGTTGAAGACCAGATAAAAGAAAGTATTATTGAAGCTTTTAATGATTGTTATATTAAAATACCTGATTATGAACTATCAATAAAAGCCGTTAAGGCTCAAAGCAAAATTACCTTTGACGGTAAGACAATAGAAATAGAATATAAAAACAAATGCGATATTTTTTATCTTTTGGGAATGTTTTTATCACAAAGCAATCTAAAAGAATTTGAACATATAAGAGAAAACAAAAGAATAGGCGCAATGGTTGATAATTCCAGAAATGCCGTGCTAAAAGTTTCAACCGTAAAAGAACTGATAAAAAAATTAGCTGTCTTAGGCTATAACTATTTGGAGTTATATACAGAAGATACTTATGAAGTTGAAGATAATCCGTATTTTGGATATCTAAGAGGCAGATTTTCGGCATCCGAAATACAAGAAATAGATGCTTATGCCCTTAAATTTGGCATTGAACTTGTACCTTGCATACAGACATTAGCACATCTTAATCAGATTTTTAGATGGCGTGTATATAGTGATATTCATGATGTCAATGATATTATGCTGGCAGGGGAGCAAAAAACATACGAGCTTATTGATAAAATGTTTTTGACCCTGTCCAAAAATTTTACATCAAGAAAAGCCAATATTGGTATGGATGAAGCACACTTGGTAGGGCTTGGCAAGTTTTTAGATAAAAACGGCTATAAAAACCGTTTTGAAATACTTAATAAGCATGTTGAAAGAGTTATACAGATTGCTGATAAATACGGTTTTGAACTTAGTATGTGGTCAGATATGTATTTTAGATTGGCTTTTAACGGCGCTTATTTTAGTGATCAAGGTATAAGTAAGGATATTGTTGATAAAGTTCCTAAGGGCATCAATCTGATATATTGGGATTACTATTCTCTCGAATCCAAAAAATACTCGATTATGGTAGATAATCACAAATTATTTAACAATAAATTTTCATTTGCTTCTGGAGCTTGGAACTGGATAGGTTTTGCACCCGGTAATAAGTTTGCTATAGCTACTTTTGAAGCTAGTCTTAAAGTTATGCGTGAAAAAGGCGTGGATGATTGTATGTTGACACTATGGGGTGATAACGGTGCAGAATGTTCGCTGTTTGCCACTCTGCCTGCTTTGTGCAGTTTTTCCTCTATGGTACTTAACAACAATAATCAAGACAATATCATCAAAGTGTTGAGCGGTCTAAATCTAGAACAGTTTATGTCTGTGGACTTTGCTAACCAAATAGGCAATCAAAAAGAATTAGACCTTAACTATTCGGCAAAATATCAGTTATATAACGATTATCTTGTGGGACAATTTGACAGTATAGTAGATGACAGCGACCAAGTATATGCTCAAAACATTGCTAAGCTAAAAGAGGTGTTAAAAGCTGCACCTTCAAAATATCAATATATATTTCAAAATCAATTGAATTTGCTTGAGCTTTTGGCAGTCAAATACAATATGGGTGTCAGAACAAGAAGCTTATATAAGAAAAACGATAAAAAAGGCTTGAAAAAACTTTGTGACGATTATTCACTTATTTTATCAAGGCTTGAAAAGTTTTATCAAAGTTTTTCTAAACAATGGTACGCCGAAAATAAGGGAAATGGGTTTGAGGTACAGGACATAAGGCTTGGAGGATTGATGCAAAGAACCAAAGCCGTACGCCAGAGAATTTTGGATTATTGCAGCGGCAATATTGACAAAATTGAAGAACTTGAAGAAGATATTTTGGATTATTTTGGAAATAAAGAAAACTTTAAGGATAAAAACTTTAGGTTTAATAATTGGGCTCATACAGCAAGTCCAAATAACATTTAGGGAGCTAATAAAGGATATAATATGGTTACTATTGCGATTTTAGGTTTGGGAGCAAGAGGCGGAAATATATATGCTGAATGCCTAAAAAATAACAAAAAGGCTAAAGTTGTAGCCGTTTGCGACATCAATAAAGAAAAAGTAGCCAAGTTAAAAGCATTTTTTGATTTAACTGATGACCAGTGCTTTTTTGACCAAGATGAATTATTAAAAGAAAAAAGAGCGGACGGAATAATTATTGCACATGATGATGACGACCATTACGACAGTGCAATTAAGGCATTAGATTTAGGCTATGATATTTTGATAGAAAAGCCTATAAGCCCCAATCCGCTTGAATGTCTTGAGATTGCTGATAAGGCAATCAAACTAAATAAAAAGGTTATCGTGGCGCATGTTTTGAGATATGCACCCTTTTATGACACGATAAAGAAAATCATTACAAGCAAAAAAATAGGGGATATAATAGATTTGTCCCAAACTGAAAATGTAGGGTTTTGGCATTATGCGCATTCATTTGTAAGAGGCAATTGGAACAACAGCAACACGTCAAGTCCGATGATACTTGCAAAATGCTGCCACGACCTAGATATGATAAATTATCTATTGGATAAGGAGTGCTTAAGCTTGTCTTCAATAGGCAATTTGAAGTTTTTCACAAAAGAGAATAAGCCCCAAGGTGCTACACATAGATGTACAGACGGATGTCCCCATCTTAGCACATGTGCGTATAATGCCATTAAGGTCTATATTGACAATGCAGTAGACAACAACAATGGCTGGCTTTCGCAGTACATATCTGTTGACCAATCCAAAGAAAGCATACTAAACGGTCTAAAAACTGGACCTTACGGTATTTGCGTATGGGATTGTGATAACAATGTAGTTGAC
>CALAYY010000125.1 GCA_937895465.1 uncultured Clostridia bacterium
TCCGATAGTAAGACAATCATACTTACTCCAAACATCATGATTAATTTCCTGCAAATATTTATGAACATTAGGGCCGTTAACTACTTTTTCAAGCCCTCTCAAAAAAGGATTAAATTTACCGTCAGGCAAGCCTTGGGTTTTAGAAATGATGCTGATAACATCACATCTAAAGCCGTCTACACCCAAATCAGCCCAAAATTTTATTACATCCTTAATTTCCTGTCTGACTTTAGGGTTGTCCCAATTAAGATCAGGCTGCTTTTTGGAAAACATGTGAAGATAGTATTCTTGAGTATTAGAATTATACTGCCATGCAGAGCCGGTAAAAAAGCTTGTCCAGTTATTTGGCGGTTTTTTGCCCTTGCCTTTACGCCAAAAATAGTAATCCCTATATGTATTATCAGTCGATTTTTTACTTTCTAAAAACCATGGATGTTCATCAGAGGTATGATTAACCACCAAATCCATAATAAGCTTTAATCCTCTTTTATGCATTTGATTAATCATTTCTTTCCAATCGTCCAATGTACCAAATTCTGGCAATATATCTTTATAATCGCTTATATCATAACCATTATCATCATTAGGCGATTTGAAATAGGGAGAAATCCAAACGGCATTAACACCTAATTCAACCAAATAATCTAATTTTTGAGTTATTCCTTTTAGATCCCCAATTCCGTCCCCATTAGAATCATAAAAGCTTCGTGGATAGATTTGATATATAACTGCTTCTTTGTGCCATGTGCAGCTCATTATTATTTTTCCTTTTTATTGGATTTTAATAATTTTTTTATACCGCCAAAATATTTTCTATTTGCTATATCCACAATAGCCAAAGCGCCTTCCTTTGTTAAAATGCCGTTACTTAGCATTGCTAGCATTCTCAAGGGTATTTCCATTAAGGATTGTATTGCTTCTTCATTAATAAGCATTTCTTTTTGAAAATTGCCTTTATAAAAAGATATTAATTTTTTTCTTAATATACGGCCGATAAATGTTGCACTCAAATCATTTATAGTAGAATTAATATCATAAGGTCGAGTTCTTTTTACACTCTTAGCATTTAGAGACCTTCCTAATATCAAAGAAAATTCTTCATCATTTAAGACAGGTTTTTTGAGCGGAATATAAGCAGGAAGCAGAAATTTTTCTCCGCTTATAGTAATTGATTTTCTTGATATTATATTTTTTGAAGAATTACCTATAAATACAAAATATTCTCCGCCTTCAACTACCCAGTCTTTTATTGCGGTATTATAAAACGCTAATGACTTTATCGGAATAGTAAGCTCAATGGATTTTGATTCACCTCTCTTTAAAAAGAGCTTTTTGAACGCTTTTAGCTCTTTGTTAGGGCGAATTACAGCACTTTCAGGCTTGCCAAAATACACCTGAATAACTTCAGCTCCATCCATATTTCCTGTATTTTTTACCGTTAACTTAATAGAAATTTGACCAATCTTTTCATTGATTTTTATGGATTCATTGTCAAATGCAAATGATGTATAACTTAGACCGTGTCCAAATGGATATGCACAAAAACGGTCAAATGTATCATAATACCTATATCCCACAAACAAGGTTTCTTTATAGTGCGAAGAATTATTATCATGCGTAAAATTTTCAAAAGACGGAGTATCTTCAAGCTTTATGGGCCATGTTTCAGCAAGCTTACCTGAAGGATTGACTTTTCCAAATATTATATCCAAAACAGCGTCTGCTGCCTGCCCTGTTAGATATTGAGCAATAATAGCT
>CALAYY010000126.1 GCA_937895465.1 uncultured Clostridia bacterium
CCCCAAGAGCCCAAAAAATTAAAATTACATACTGGATAACTGTCGCAATACTCCATGCCATAAAGTTCTGCATTTTTACATAAGTCGTCATCAATAACCTTATCTATTGTTGTCTGTGAATCTCTGTTTTGCAGACTTCGAACATGGTGGTTGCTTACCGCTGTAACCAATAAGTATATATCCTGCATATCAAAGCCTTGTGCTGTCAGGGTTTCTTCATCAATAAAAGCCGCACTCAAAATACCATGCGGAATATCCTTGTCTAAGATATTCTTATATGCAGACAAATCCCCAAACTCATCAGGCACTTTTTTTCCCATTTTTTTATAAATATAAGCCTGAAAAGAAGAGTTCATCTTGCCCAAATCATGGTACTTAATTGCAAGCAATATAAGTTTTTTTTGCTTTTCGGTTAACTTGTTATAAAAAAGACGGCAAAAACCTTCAAAGAGCAAAACAAGCCTTTGGGTATGCTCCTCTATGCTTTCGCCGTCGTCCTTTGCCAAAAACAGGCTTTTATTCACGCTAAGAATACTCCTATCTTTTTTCCGTCTAGCTCGTCATACCAAGCATTGGCATAAAAAATCTGCCCGCCTTTTTTTATCAGCTTTGCTTTTATCCGCTCTGTGATTTTGCGGTATTTCAGCGGTTTACCAGTTTGATCAACTGTTTGAAAGACCTTGTTGAAATTATATACTGTGCCTGTAGCGTTTAAGCCTAGTTTTTCATATTCTTGCATAGGAATTAGGCAATCATATTCAGACGAAAACTTTTGATTTTTGTCTTTTTTGTCGCCAGACTGTTGTTGTAATTCAACTATGCTTACATCATCTATACGCAAGATATCCTCATGCCGCCCAAGTGACGGAAATTTTATCGGATATAACAGCCCTTGTTTAATTTCTTCAAGGTCGCTTTCATCTTCAGGCACTATGTATAAAACAAGTTCAACATCAACAATAAGCTCTGCATATCCAAGCCCGCGCACTATTCCGTCCTTGCCGTCTTTATCCGAGCCGTCGCTTTTGAGCTCTGAAACAGGTCCGCCCAACTCTTCGCCTGGGATATTTACTGTGTAAAGTTGTTGTCTTATATATCCCTTTTCATATTGAAGTGTTTGTCCAAAAAAATAACGCGTATACATATCAGAAATGGATGTAACATGATTGCCGCTTATCGAAACTCTCATAGGATGATAAGAGTTCCATCCGCAGGCGTTATGAACCATACCTATAACGGTGGAATACGGCGGCAGCTTGAAACTGTCCTGTATCGCAATCGCTGTAGGCTTACGGTAAGACGCCATATTCTGATATGCTATAATTCTTACTGCCCTAAGCATAATATCTGTCCACTTCTTGCTTAAGCTCTCCAAACATCTCTGCTACAGACAGGGGCTTAAGCTCTAGTATAATTTCGCTGTCATTAGAAAATGTTCCTTTCAGATATCCAATCTTGGTGTTTTGCGTAAGTTCAGGGGAAGCACTTATGATTTCTTTTAATTTGCCTGTATCCAGTTTGTTTTTGACAAGCGTTATACGGTTTTCAAAGAAAGGATTTTTACGCTTATATACTCCGCCAACTAGAAAGACAGGAGAAAGATTTTCACGCCGTCCCTTTATATCCCTGTACAAAAACTCAACAGCTCCCAAAAAATCCTTTACCCTTTTTGCCCTTTCAGGATTAGGAATAGAAATATCTTTGTCTATTCCTATAAGGTCAAGGTCAATAGTTATTGTATAAGTATAGAAAGACTTATGGATTTCGCTTTGAGCTATGCTGTTAATATTGGCACCGATACGAGAAGCTAACCCCATATTAGTCAAAAAGTCAGTTTCAGAATTAAAGCTTTCAAGCGATACGGCGTTAGACAGCCTTACAACTGCATTTCTCTTATCCGAGCCGCCGCTAGTTCCTTCTGCACCTTTACTGGTTTTCAAATAACCAAACAAATCAATCTCAGGATAACGGTCTATTGTGGCATTGGGTGCAAACTGAACAACCGCCTCAGCACCTTCTTTACGCACTGATTCAGAGCTGTCCCATCCAAGCTGATTAATAAGGTTGTATCTTAGTGCCTGTCTTGATATGTAGGTATAGGCATTGCCGTCACCTCTAGACAGCTTTTTTAGCTGTGAAATATTGCCGAAGCCTTCGCCGTAGTTGGCACTCTCTGCTTCAAAAACCATACTTAAAGTAAGTCCTTTTTTATCCATTTGTTTTTTCCTCCCTGTTATTTTTAATTTCTGATTTTAATCCCAAAATATAGGCATAGCCGATTTCCTTAAAACTTTCGTCATCTGCAAAAACATTGATGATTACATCAGGTATTTCTTTGTTAAGACCGCTGTACATCCTTGCCACGCTGTCCAAAAACATATCACGGTTGCCAAGAGACAGTGCGTTAATAAGTTTATACACAAAAGCCCTAAGCTTGTTCCCTGCCTCGATGCCAAAATAATCTCTTAATGATATCCCTGCATATCGGGCAGATCTGATTTTGCCTTCAATTTCTTTCATTGTTTCCTCCTTTATTGATTGTTTTATCTGAATATCATAAACATTGTTAAGTGCATATGTGCCCGCATCTAACCTTAAGAGCTTGTCCAAAAGAGTCCATTGATTTTTATAGGACAATATGTTTTCAAGCACCTCTTCAAAAATACGGATAAATTCGCCGTCGGGTTTTTTGATTACTGTAGATGTAATTGCATTTAAATTATTCTCTGCGTTATGAATAACCGTTAATATATCCTTACCTATAATATCGTATGAATAAAAAGACCGCTTTCCTTTGTTTTGGCGTATTATAACCTCAATATTATCAAGTTCGTTTTCACTTTTTGTTTTTAATTGCTGAGCTATAACGGTATTTATTACCTGCTTGCGGTCCAAGGTGTTATTATTGCTCTC
>CALAYY010000127.1 GCA_937895465.1 uncultured Clostridia bacterium
GCTCTGATAAGCCTTTGGCTCGAGCCGTCCGAATATAGTCAGAATTAAGAACCTCTAACATGTTTGTACGTGTATATCTCATCAAGCCGCCAATGCTTAACACGACTAAAACTGTCATAGGTAATATAAGGTGCAAAAAGCGATCCCAATGATATGCAAACGACCCCTCAGTAATAACCTTGGTTGCATCAATTAACCCTTGTAGAGGCAACCATCCCAAATCAACAGAAAACACCTTCATTAACAATGCTGCAAAGAAAAACGAAGGCAACGATATCCCCATCATTGCTAAAATCGTAACAGTATAATCCATTGCACCATATTGCTTTGTAGCTGATTTTATCCCCAAAGGAATAGCAACCAAAAATTGCAAAGCTGTAGCTACAAGAGATAACAAAAAAGATACTTGCATCTTTTCGTATATAACAGATACAACAGGTTTTTGATATATAAAAGACATACCAAAATCACGCTTTAGCATATTGAAAATCCATCTCCAATATCCATTCCAAATTGAACCCTCTAATCCATAAAGAGTCTTCATCCGCGTAATGTCCTCTTGGGTAATTTGACCCATATTAACTTGAGCGGAAAACTTTATATCCACATAATCAGCAGGCATCATTCTGACAATAGTGTAAATAATTATTGATGCTCCAAACAGAATAATAACCGCTATACCTAATCTTTTTAATATATAACCAAACATAATTACTCCCATTGCATGAACCGAGCTTGGAATAAAACCCAAGCTTCGGTTCTTTACAATGTTTAAGTTTTAACCTTTAAATTTACTTTTTATTATTTAAGCAATCTCTACATTCCAGATTTCTTGAAGAGGACTCCAATAAGGCGTAACGTTACTTGCAAGAGAAGATGCCTTAATTACTGTATTATCATATACAAATAAGTTCTTTCTTTGATAAGTAGGAATTTCAATTGCCAGTTCTGCCAGTACTTCAAGAGCTTGAGCGTATATAGGAGCTCTTTCTGCAGGCAACATCTTAGTTCTTGCTTCATCAATCAAATCAGCAAGCTCTTCTAGTAATTCTTTTTGTTCAGAAGTGCCGTTTTCATAAAGCCATATAATACCGTTAGATTTAACAGATTCTGCTTGAGACTCATAATGATACACTTGGAACATGTCAGGATCTAAAGCAGCCTGCCATGCTAGAGCATATATACCCACGCCTTGCTCTTTCTTAATATTAGCTATTAGATTAGAATCAACTTTAATTTCAGCTGTTGCACCAAGACTAATCAAAATCTCTCTAGCCTTTATAAATATCTGACCTGCAGGATGTGAATCTGAACTAGAAGGTATTGTAAACACAAAATGAGCTTGTTCACCGTCAGGATTAAGAAGTTTACCCTCTGCTTGTGTATAGCTTGCTTCAAGAAAATATTCCAAAGCCTTTGCTCCTGTGCTGTCAAATCCATACCCTTCTAGAGGTCCTGTTGCATCCTCAGGGTATGCCCAAGAAACCTTAGACATTGCTCTATAGATAATCTCAGCCAATCCGTTAGGATAGTATTCATATACTTTGCTTAAGTCAAACACAGTTTGAATCGCTTTGCGCTCTGCAATAGTAGGATAATATTTTGGGTTAATTGCAATATAACCATAACCTAGATTATCAACTAATACTGAAGTCAAATCGTCTAGTGTATTGACTTCGCTTACAACATCAGAAGTAGCAGAAACGGTAGCATAATGTACTTCACCTGATTTTACTGCGTCATATTCTTGTCCGCCTGCAATAACCTTGATGCGAACATATTTAATTTTTGCGTTACCCAATCCAAAAGAGTTAAAGTTGTCATTACGTTCAAAATAAACAACATTGTCCTTAAATTCAACAAACTTATAAGGACCTGCACCTACAGGTGTACTGTTTTTAGTTTTCAAATGAGCCATAAACTGGGTGCTATTAAATTCTGCACCGTAATTAGCAATAGCATTAGTCTTATAGGTATAACCGTTGGTATAATAATTCTTGGGGGCAATCATAACACCAAGTTTTAAAATTGTTGTAGGGTCTTGTGTGGTAGTAATTATTTTTATAGTTTCAAAACTTTCACCACTTATCGTTTTTGTTCCTTTTGTTAAGCCTGTAACTGTGGGCACACCACCTTCTACTTCTTTAGCACCTTCACCCGAAACAAATAATTCTTTTATGAAAACTTCTATTGCAGTGTCTGCACTCTCATAATTAATACCAGTACTTTCAGAATAATCTGTACCGTAAGCGGCACGAATTTCTGCCCAATAATCTGCAATGGTAGGTATATCATCTCCTTTCATAGTCCATACGGTTTCGGTTACAGCTGATTTGAAAGTATAAGATGCTTTATAACGAGTAAGTCCTATATGCTTGGCAGCATCATATTTAACAAAACCAGCACTTTGGGTTCTAACATAATCACCTTCTAAAGGAAAACCTTGCTCATCATAAGCTGTAGCTTGAAACTTATACCTTGTCAAGCTAGCATGTTCGTTTTCATTATAAACAACTGATTTTCCATCAATAATAACAAAACCGCCGTTCACATCTTCTACAGCATTAAAATAAGGTAATCCCTGAAGATCTTTATTGTTCGCGTCATAGGCAACATACACGTTAGGTAGATTAACCCAATCACCATTAGCATCCTCAGTCAATGGTTCAGTAATTTCACCAAAGCCCCACATGCTCATAGCATATGCAACATCAAGTCCTGCTGTATCTCTTACGGTAGCATAATTAAGAGCAGGGTGAAAATATGCCTTGATATAAGAATCACTACCATACTCAGAAAAAACATAATTGTAAATTTCTTGAGCAAAGCTTATTCCAGCCTGATCAACATATGACCAATATGCATTATAAAGTTCTTGTGTAATACCGTCTGCAATATTATCGGAAGTAACCACATAATCTTCAATCTCGCCTATAGCAAATATCTTATCCGCTAAAGCCGAATATTTTGCAGCAATTTCTGGAGTTGTTTGAGTTCTGTATTCACTCAACCCCTGGATAGGTAATGTATATAATGTAGAAGAACCATCATATTTGGGGTCAAGATATACATAATAGTTAAACAAAACATCATCTGCTGTTATTGCAGTGCCATCAGAAAACTTTAAACCATTTTTAAGAACAATTTCATATTCTGCTGTCCCATCATCCTTAAGATCTATTGAATAACTTTTTGCTACTGTAGCATAATCATCCCCAGCAACAATTGCTCCGTTAGGATCAATAGCAAGTAATGATACAGTTGCTAATTCAATAACGTCTTCGTCATACGCACTTGAATAGAAAAACGGATTAAAAACACCGTCAAGCTCTGAAGCCTGCAAAACAAGAGGGACAGTTTCGTTTTTGTTCTCAGTGTTTGGATTATCCTTACATGCTACTAAAGCTGTAAATGACAGCGATAATGCCATAATAAGAATAAGAAAAGATGCAATCTTTTTTTTCATTAAAGAACCTCCTTAATAATAAATAATATATTTTAGTTTTTAAGTGTCCAAATTAAGTTTAATTTTTTCAGTCAGCTATTACCTTATCGGTTTCTGTAATTCCAGAAGCATATCCTTCATTAAAAGACCCTCTGATAATAGTTGTGGAATCCTTTCCTGTTCCTTTCGCCCCAAGATAAGCCCCTGCATAGACGGTACTTTGGCTTTGAGTCTGAGAATAAATCTGAATATTAATATTACAGTTTTCTATTATAGAACCACCTATATCAAGTCCTGCAATAGCTCCAAGGTACAACGGACTTGTGGAGTTAGACATTATTTTAATTTCGCCTTGAATAGTAAGATTTTTAATAGTTGCACCTTGTATTTTTGAGAAAAATCCAAAATATCGTGGTACACCTGTTTTTATGGTATTAACAGCATTAATATCCATTTCGCTTATAATATGACCATTGCCGTTAAATTCTCCCATAAAGACTGAATCTTGAACCATCCCCGAACCTATATCCGAAGGAGAAAGTGATATGTTAGAAACAAGCAAATATTTACCGTCAGATTTTAAGTTTCTTAGATCACTGGCGTTAGTTAATCTTGTATAATTGCCTTCTATATAGCCCGCATACAAATTGATCTCAGTTATACTATTATCTTCTGGGAATACTTCATTGTTAAAATCCCATTTTTGTGTAGCATCTGCGTCTTTGTACCAATATGTAAATGTATGTCCACTCTTTCTAGGAATAATGGTCGTTGTAGGCAACAACTTTCCCCTATCAATAACAACACCCAAAACCCCATTTTGAAATGTAACCTTAGTATCAGTACCGTTATTGTAAATCCAATTAATTGACAAATTTCTTGCCCAACGAGCATACAAAACAATATCATCTAAGCTTGTTCTATCATTTTTAAAATCCCATTTGTCTGCTTCATCAAAATAGAGAGTAGAATTATATCTTAGTTCTTTTTGATGATCGGGATTTTGTTCATCGTACCATATATATTGCTTTTCTTTAGTATAACGGCTCAAACCTTCATGCGCATTGTTTAATTCATCATATTCTTCATATTTTATTTGAGCATTGAATCTTGGTAACGTTTTATGTTCCTCATTTTCAGGATTAAAGAATTCAAAGATATATTGATCGCCTGGTAGCGTTATTCTTACATATTCTCCATCATCGGCTTGCACATATTTAATTAAACTTACATATTCACCTTGAGCATTTTCAATATACATATCTATATAAACAAATTCTCCATTTTCTGCAAGTTCATATTCGCCTTGGGTATACGACGTATACCAGCCTACCAAATTATAATTGGCTCTTTTTGCCTCTACAAAACCTACTGAACCTTTTGGTTCTACAAGCAAAGAATTGGGCTTTGCGTATAATACTCTTTCTGGCAATTTGTCTATATTACCACCCATGCAGTTATAAGTTACCTTAATATATCCATTCAAATCTAAATTAATATTGGAAGAACATGAAATACCTAGTATTGCTATAAGCAATACAACAGAAATTAATATAATTAACTTGCCCAATCTTTTAGTCATAATAAAAAAATTGCCTCTTTATTTTAAGATATTTATTTAGACAACTATCACTTTAGAAGCCTGTAGTTCAAAGTTACTAATAATAATACCACTTTAGATATTTAAAATCAATGATGTAATATTATAAATCAATATAAATATAATTATTATTTAATGTAGTCTCTATAAGAATAGCTTATAACTATATCCATTTAAATAACTTATAATTATACTTTATATTAATAATTATGCTTTTCTATACAAAATCATATAATAAATATACATAAAATGGTAAATTTATACATAATTCGATAAAAAATCAATAATTAATATTAAATATTATAAGATAGTTTTTAGAATGTGTAAACTATAAACCCAAAACTTTATCATGTAAAATTATGGATAATCTTATTATGTTATCAAGAAAAACACCAAAAAGTAAGATTTGGATAATTAAAAAGAATCTATTAACAACCTTATCTTCTATAAATCAATATAACTTCTTAGGCGTTCCCTGACAAACTGACCGCTTGCAGACAATTCATCAACTTCCCATAGCCCATTCTTTGGGTTAAGGCTAGTCGTCTTCAGTAACGCTGCTGAATTTTCACTCTTAGCAGATATAGACCAGTTACACCAACTAATCTTATGCTCGTCCAAAAAATCCAACCATGTGCTCGCATCAGAAACGCCGCCGTCTTCAGGAGAAAGATAAACTTCACCATTACCTGTATTATTAGTCACTCCCCATTCCGTGCAAAATACAGCTGCACCGTTTTCAAGCGCTGAAGTGATATTATCCCTTAACTCTTGTCCATGACTGCCAGCATAAAAATGTACTGAATACATCAAGTTTTTACCTTCAATAGGATTCTCAGCACAAATATCAGGTCGTTGCGACCAGCTCGGATTACCTATTATAATAATATTGTTAGAGTATTTTCGTATTAATTTTACCATATTTTCAGCATAGGGCTTTATATGCTCCCAAAAAATCACATCAGCCATAGTATAAGAGTTAGGTTCATTCATTATTTCAAACATAACATTTTTGGTTTTTCCATATTTTTTGGCAACAGAAGTAAAAAAGTCTTGAGCAAACTGATATGTTTCATGAGTAGGATCGCCAGGAAAAAGCACATGCCAATCGATTATTACATACATATCATTATCTGTTGCAAGTTTCACGGCTTTGTCTATATTTTTCATTGTGTCTTCTTTCATGCCGTTATAACCGTTATCTTCGCTTCTTACATAGACTGCAAGTCTAATTACATTGCATTTCCAATCTTCTCTTAAAGCCGAAAAAGCATTGTCATTAAGAAGATTTTGTGAATCATCCCCCACGATAACTCTATTAAAGTTATAAGTGCTCATGCCACGTAATGATATAAAAGCACCCTTTTGATTGGCAAGCCTCATAACGCCATTCTCGTCTTTTATTACCTCAAGCCTGCCATTACGGCTTACACCTGATTGAGGAATTTCCACTTTTGTTATAGACGCACATGCAAAAAAGAAAAATGCATTAAAAATAATTATAAAACACAGCAAAACCTTAAATAATTTTTTAATATGTGTTTGCATATCTTTCCCCTATTATTTAATTGATTAATAATGTTGTTTTTGTTATGAAATTTTTCTGATAGAGCCGCGCTGAATTAATTGTGTGGGAATTTCGATATTGTGAGCAGATTTGGTCTTGTTTTCTATATCATATAAGATAATTTCTGCTGCAGTTTTTCCAATTAAAAACGCATCCTGCCTTACAGTAGTAAGCGGTGGAGAAAAATACGGTGCGATTTTGATATCGTCGTACCCTGCTATAGATATATGCCAAGGAATTGATAACCCCATCTCATAGGCAGCTTTTTGCGCTCCAAACATGCAATAGTCGTCTGTAATTATTACGCAAGAAGGCGGAACAGGCAATTGGATAAGCTGTTTCATCCTTTTATATGTGGTTTCTATAGAATAATACTCGCCTTCAATAAGATATTCTTCATTTAGCGGTATATTATGTTTTTTAAATGCGTCTTTATATCCTCTTATTCTTTCATCCGTTACACAAGTATGCTGACCGTGTATAAAGGCTACATTTCTGTGTCCCATTTCAAAACAATGAGATGTAAGGCTCATAAGCCCGTTGTAATTATCAGAATATACGCATGAAAATTTATCGCTCATATAATCAATGGCGACTGATGGTATTTCCGATTCCAGCAAGTCAATAATGCCGTCTTCATTATAATAGTCCACGCACGCTACCAAGACCCCCTCAAGTCTGCGGTGGCGTGCGTGTTCTATATAAGATTCATCTATTTTAGAATTTCTAGCTATAAAAGTAAGGTCATAATCATTGCTTTCCATTTCACCTCTAAACGCACTTAGAATGTTGGAAAAAAAGGCATGACCAAAACCATTATTAGTAGCATCATCAAATAATATACCTATATTATAAGAATGATTGGTTTTGAGTGTTCTGGCATAAAAATTGGGACGATATCCAAGCTTCCTTGCCATTTCACGAATATATTGTTTAGTTTCTACGCCTATATCGTGGCTATCATTGAGTGCTTTGCTTACCGCCCCAACAGACACACCGCATTTTAAGGCAATATCCTTAAGAGTAACCATCTTTTTCCTTTAATCTTGCCATGTATTAATTAAATTATGTTAATACAGTAATCAAAATTAGTAAAGCAATTATTCTTTCAATCCCCCAAGCGATACTCCCTTAATAATAAACTTTGATAAACAAGCATAAAATATTAAGAGTGGTAACACTGCAATTGTCATTGCTGTATATTGAGGACCTATTTCTCTTCTATATATATCGCCTTTCAACTTATCCATTAAGACAGGCAATGTCCAATTTTCATTGCTTTCTAAAATAATCTTAGGCATAAAGAAATTGTTCCATGAAGCTATCAAGGAAAATATTGCCATCGTTGCTATAGCCGGTAATAATAACGGTAACACAATTTTGTTAAAAATCTTAAGCTCTCTACATCCATCAATTCTAGATGACTCTATAAAATCCATAGGCACGTTAGCTACAATATATTGCCGCATAAAAAACACAGTAGTAGGTGCTACACCCGCAGGTAAGATAAATGCAAAGATATTATCATATAAATGTAATGATTTTATTAACGAGTAAAAACCAAGAACACTAAGCTGAGTAGGTACCATAATTAACACTAATACTAAAATAAAAATAGCTTTTTTGGGTTTAAAATTATATACTACCAAGGCATAAGCAGCCAATGA
>CALAYY010000128.1 GCA_937895465.1 uncultured Clostridia bacterium
TTATTTCAATTACCAAGAGAAGAATATGAAAATTCGGTATAGTAAATCTTTTATCGAGAAAAACAAGCCCAACATCACAAGAATTAACCAAAACTTCATATTCTTCTCTTGGTAATTGAAATAATAGTTTTGCATTTTTTGGTTTCTCATTTTCAAAAAAATGTTTTAAAGTACCATATTCTGTACCTGATCCTGCTATCAAAAAGAAAATCTCTTCATTTCCAAGATTTGATTTTAAGCACTCTATTATAAAATCAATTCCCTGAGGTCTTCCAAGGTTTCCGCCATAGACAAAAGTTACTTTATCAACAGGGATATCGTATTTTTTTCTTATCTCAAGTTTTTTTTGCTCATCAATATTTATCGTTACAGGTTCAATACTGTTGGGACACACTTCAATGGTCTTTTGAGAAAATTCAGGGTTGTTTCTGATAATAAAGTTAATATTAGCTTCTGATAAACATCCTATATAGTCCGAGTATTTATATAATAGCTTTTCTTTTTTTCTAAAATAGTTATAAATAATACCTTTTAAACCATGTTTTTTCAATATCCCCAAATCAATTGCATTTTGAGGAAAAATATCTTTTAAAATCAAATATGTCTTTGCCCCGTCTCTATCCTTAACATATTTTATTGCCTTTTGAAAAGTAATCGGCGGAGTTGAATATAATACCAAATCAAATTTTATATCAGAAAAATATTTTTTGATTCCGCTAATGAATTTTGATTCTAATGTTAAGGTTGAAATACCTTTTTCAATAAAATTGGTTTTTTGTATATTACCTACTTTAAGTTTAAGAATTTGATAATTTACATTATTAATTAACTTTGTAGGAAGATCTTTTCTCTTTTCAACGGGAGAAATAATATATACCTTATGTTCATGTTTTACAAATTCACGTAATAAGTCTGTATAAATACCTTGTTCATCAATTGAATTAAAATCTAATAATGTTAAAAATAATATATTCATTTAAATTACCCGATTTAATTCTTGTAAAGAATTAATCCTATAAGATTCTTTTATATTTCCCTTATAATCAGCATTTTTATAAACAGCATTTTCTCTCATAATCCTAATACATTTTATCGGATAAATTGAGCTTATAAAAAAGTCCTTATTAGGGTTATCCCCAATATAAATCATTTCATCATATTCAAAACCAAAAAAGTCTTTGATTAATGTAAAAGCATAGGGATTTGGTTTGAAATAATCCTGCCCCAGTTCACTTGTTATAATGATTTTATCAAAATAATCATAAGCATTTAATGCTTTTAATTTTTGTTTTTGTGAATTAAGATAGCCGTCCGTAATTATGCCTGATCTGATATTTTTTTTCTTCAACTCCTGAATACAAGGAATGACATCATTATAAAACTTTATTTGAGGAATATGATTTCTATATTTATTAATCAAATCAGTTATACAGCTTTCATTATAAATAATTTTATGCTTTTCGAAAAATCTATTAAATACCTTGTTAGTATCTGTTTCAAAAAGAAAAACCAGTTCTTTAAAAATAATTTCATTATCTATCTGAAATTCTTCTGATAAGAGCAAAGCAATATGCCTGAACCCGCTTATAGCATATCCTTTTTCTGATGTTAATGTATCGTCAAGATCAAAGATAACACTTTTAATCATCTTATATCGTTTCCACTATTAATACTGATACAATCATCAAAACGTGAAAAGACTAAATTATCCATATAATTTTCATTATATGATAAATGTTCTCCCTGTAACAAACGGTATAAGTTCTCACAAGAATTAGCACCCGCTTTAATACTCATTGGAGCCCCTCCGCCAAATCTTGGATTGATTTCTAATATATACACTTTGTTATCACTCAAAATACATTGAACGGTAATATGCCCCAAAGGTTTTATAACGTTAACTAACCTTTTCATTTCATTAATTATTTGTTCGTTTTTTTCAATTTTACCTTTCAATATTTCACCCGAACGTACTGAAAGTCTGACTCTTGGAACTATCGTAATAGGATTAAAATCAAAATCACAAAAAACATCAACAGAATACTCTGTTCCCAAAATAAATTCTTGTATGATAGGACTTTTAATATAATCTTTAAAAAAAGCAAGTTCTTTAAAGTTACATATTTTATAGGTATCAATACTGGAGCTGCCATTATAAGGTTTTATAAAGACCGGAAATTTTACATCTTCAAGATGTTCATTAGAATAAGTAAATGGAACAAAAAAATTATTTTCAGACAAAAATCTCATCGTCTTAAATTTATCATTACATTTTTCTATTAAGTTATAATCTGATATCAATACTTTAGCTTTTGTCTTATCTTCTATGTTATCTTTATTTTTAGCTAATTTTAACAATTCTGTATCTATAGTCGGAACAATCAAATTAATTGCTTCCTTTTCAGAAATATTAACAATATTATCAATAAATTTATCATTATCAATACGAGATATAATATAGTATTTATCTGAAAAATATAAAGCAGGTGCCGTTTCTTCAATATCTACAGCAATTATTTTACTTTTAATATTAAGTTTTTGGGCAGCATTTTTAAAACATTTTATTAACTCAACACGTCTGCCAGCGCTCAAAACTAAAACATTATATTCCATTATCATTTCCCATAAAAAAGTCCATTGTTACATTATTATTTTGGTTAATCCCCTTTCTTTTAAAAACCAATACAATAGTCTTAAAGAAGATTTTAATATCTAACCAAATAGATACCTTATTTACATACTCAACATCATATTTAAATTTGTCATCCCATGATATTGCATTGCGACCATTAACCTGTGCCCATCCTGTAAGTCCGGATTTTACAAGATGCCTTTTGTTTTGTTCTTGGTTATATAAAGGCAAATATTCAACTAACAGCGGTCTAGGTCCTATAAAACTCATCTTGCCTCTTAATATATCCCATAATTCAGGCAATTCATCCAATGATGTGCTTCTCAAAAATTTTCCAAACTTGGTTAATCTCTCGCTGTCAGGCAAAAGATTTCCTTCGCTGTCTTTTTTATCCGTCATTGTTCTAAACTTATGCAAAGTAAATATTTTGCAATTTTTCCCTGGTCTTTTTTGTTTGAAAATTACATGAGATCCAAGTTTTATTCGCACTAAAATTGAAATTATCAATAATAGCGGACTCAAAATTATCAAAGCTAAAACGGAAAAAACTATATCATAAAATCTTTTGAAAAATTGTTTATAAAAAACAGCGGACAAAACCAGCCATATTAGCAATGATGCCAATACAATTATTAAAATGCCCCACCATGTATTAACAAGATTATAAAAAAAGTCTTTCATGCCTTAAAGCACTTCCTAATTATTGATATTACCCTATCCATGTCTTGTTCTGTCATTTTGGTATCGCTAGAGAGACACAACCCTCTTTTGAAAATGTTTTCAGCTATATTGTCAACAGTTATGTAATCCCTATCCTTATAATACGGCTGTAGGCTCATCGGCTTCCATATAGGACGGGATTCTATGTTTTCTGTTTCAAGCGCCAAAAGAATATCCAATGGTTTGATATTGGATTTTTTATCTATTAAAATACAAGTAAGCCAATTATTAGATATTGCACCCTCAGTTACAGGCATAAAGCTGATTTCTTCTATGTCTTTAAGCTTTGTCTTGTAATAATTATTAATAAAGGTCTTTTGTTGGACTCTAAGATCCAAAACTTTGAGCTGTCCTCTGCCTATGCCCGCACAGATATTGCTTAGTCTATAATTATACCCTAATTCTTTGTGTTCATAATGACGTTCTTTTTCTCGGGCTTGAGTTGACCAAAACTTTGCCTTTTCAATATAAGCCTTATTATTAGATAACATCATACCGCCGCCAGAAGTGGTGATTATTTTGTTGCCGTTAAACGATAAAATCGATATATCACCAAAGCTTCCGCACTTTATACCTTTATAAGAAGACCCCAAACTTTCTGCTGCATCTTCTATTATGGGTGTATTATGCTTTTTTGCAATTCTTTTTATTTCATCATAATCAGCAGGATTGCCATAAAGATTGACTATTATTAGTGCCTTAGGATTAGGATACTTCTCATAAGCAAGTTCTAAGACTTTATGAGAAATATTCCATGTTTGATAATCACTATCAAGAAAAACAGGGGTTGCATTGCAATATATAATAGGATTACATGTGGCTGAAAATGTTAAAGACTGAACAAAAACAATATCTCCATTTCCAACCCCCAATGCCTTTAAAGCTAGATGTATAGCTGCCGTTCCAGAAGACAAAGCCGCAGCACTATTTATATTGATATATTGGCAAACTTCTTCTTCAAATTTATTGACATTTTCGCCTAAAGGAGCAATCCAATTCGTTTCAAACGCCTCATTGATATAAGCCATCTCCAGACCGCTCATGTGAGGTGAAGAAAGATATATTTTTTTCATATACATTCCTTCTTTATTATTAACAAAAATTATACCATATCTAATTTTTTATTCAAACAAGATTATAACATATTTTATATCTATTAACAAAATTTACACATATACATTATCCACTTTATCTTAACTATAATGGTATAAAACAAAACGATTACATTAACTCTTATTAAGACTAATTGTTTTTATTGACTTTTAAGCGTTTCTAAACACAATTTTATCCAGTTCAACTCCGCTTTTGCACTATCCTAGAAAAGACCCTTTTCATTCGTTATGGACATCAAGACAGCGTATGTATATGCCCCTTTTTTACTTTTCTTTTATAGTATTTTAAGTGCTTGTTGTATTTTTTCCATTGTTTTTTGTCTTGAAATTGAGAGCTACTTTGTAAATTAATTATTTTCTTAAAGAATAATCCAATTAATTTAAGCATAATACAATTAATTTTCTTATGCTTTCTAATTTTATAATATTTCATTCCAAATCTAGCCAGATTATGGACTTATTACATACTATTAGTTCATTTCTCACATCAAAACACTACGCAAAAGGAACGATTGCGTAGTGTATTTTGTTTGAACATAATATCTTTTTTGGGGTTTTAATATTTAATTATAATACTTTTCTTATAATAAGGATTTTTATATATTAATCTCTTTTCTATGGTTCTTTAATAGATGTTAGCGTAATATTATTGTTTCTAAATTTTAAAGCTGATATACTAAACTTTTTTTTAAATGCTTTACAAAAAAGTGATACACTTTTAAACCCGCAATATAGAGCAATATCCGTAATGTTGTGTGAGCTTTGTTTTAACAAAACACAAGCTTTGTCTAATCTGTATTCTTGCAAATGTTCACTTGGAGACATATTAAGATGAGATTTGAAAATTCTGAATAGATAGGACCTACTTATGAAAAGATTTTTTGCTATCATCTCAACCGTAATGTCTTTTGTAAAATGGTTTTGTATATATACTATTGCCCTGTCAACATAATCCTGCACTCTGTCTTTTACAAGCTGTTCATGCTGACGGTAAAGTGATGATAAAAAAAGGTAAAGGTATCCTGTCATTGTTAAGTTGTTAAAATCCATTTTTTTGGATTGATGAAATAGTAATTTTATCTGTTCCTTTAAAAAAATATCCTTATCATATTTAAAAACTGGATTTTCTTTAGTAAAACCGCAGCTTGAAACCAAGTCAGCAGCTTTTGCACCGTTAAAGCCAACCCAATAATAATACCAAGGATCAGTTATATCTGCTGTGTATGTAGTAATATCCTCAGGAAATATTATAAATCCGCAATCTTTTTCAATAGTATATTCTTTATCCCCAAAATAATATTTTCCCTTGCCTTCCATAACAAAATGTATAAGATAATAATCTCGTCTGTATGGACCAAAAGAATGCCCTGAAGGACATTTTTCATAACCTGCATCTACTACGCATATATCTCCAAAAGATTGAGCTTTATTGTTATGAAAATCAAAATCCATATTTAAAAAACTCTCCAAAGTCATATTAACATATTTTCATTCTGCTATGCAACAATTATATAATTTTTTTGTTATTATCTGGTCATATTTTTAGTTTTATACAACATTAAAGCAAAAATTTGAAACAAAATAACTATAATATCATGTTTGTAAACATTATAATAATCTTAACAACATGCTTAAGGAGAAAACAAAATGAAAACAACCTTTTTGGGAGCTGGCAGTACTGTATTTTCTAAAAATGTTTTAGGAGATATTATGCTCACCCCTGAAATAAAGGATGCAGAATTTGCACTTTATGATATTGATGAAAACCGTCTTAATGAATCTTATAACATGCTCAATAATGTTTTGAATAACACAAGCAGAAAGGATATTGTCATAAACAAATACAATAATCTTAAAAATGCACTTACACATGCAGACTTTGCCATAAATGCAATACAAGTAGGAGGATATGAACCCTGTACCGTTACAGATTTTGAAATACCCAAAAAATACGGACTTAGACAAACTATAGCAGATACGCTTGGAATCGGCGGGATTTTTAGAGCTTTGAGGACAATTCCAGTTATGAAGCAATTTACTGATGTAATGGAAGAAGTTTGCCCTAATGTTCTATTTCTCAATTATACCAATCCCATGGCTATGCTTTCAGGTTATGTACAAAGACACAGCAAGATTAAAACCGTTGGGCTTTGCCACAGCGTACAGGTCTGCGCCAATACTCTTATGAAAAATGTAGAAATGGACGAATTTATAGATAATACCAGGTGGGAAATTGCAGGTATTAACCATCAGGCATGGCTTTTAAAAATTGAAGATTTGGATGGAAAAGACCTTTATCCAGAAATAAAGAAAAGGGCATTAGAGGGAGTATCAAAATATCCTAATATAAAAGATGACTTAGTAAGATTGGAAATGATGAAGCATTTTGGTTATTACATAACCGAATCATCCGAACATGCTTCGGAGTATCTTCCTTATTTTATAAAATCAAAACATCCCGAATTAATTGAACGATTTAATATTCCGCTTGATGAATATCCCAGAAGATGTATAAATCAAATAAAAAATTGGAAATTAACAAAAGACGATTTGGTACATAATAAAAATATTGAACATAAAAAAAGCAATGAATACGCCGCCAATATCATCAAGGCTGTTATAAGTGATAATCCTTTTAGAATTCATGGCAATGTAATTAATACAGGTCTCATTACTAACTTACCGTCAAATGCTTGCGTTGAAGTGCCTATCATGGTTGACCGAAACGGACTTAATCCTTGTTATGTTGGTAATATCCCTGAACAATGTGCTGCACTCAATAGAACTAATATTAATGTTCAGTTGTTAACAATAGAAGCAGCTAACACGCTCAAAAAGGATTTTATCTATATGGCGGCAATGCTTGACCCTCATACGGCTTCAGAACTGTCGCTTGACGAGATACGCAATCTTTGTGACGAACTTATAGAAGCTCATGGAGATTGGCTGCCTAAATTTAGTTAATATACAAAAGATAATATAAAAAAAAACAGCGAAATAAGGTTCTATGTTTGATGTGATAGTGCAAGCAGTATAAATAATTTGGCTCTTTGTCAAATGTTGTGGTGTAAGTAGT
>CALAYY010000129.1 GCA_937895465.1 uncultured Clostridia bacterium
GTTTTCGCTATGTTTTTTTATTGCTGCGTTTACTTTTGCCATTTGCATTAAAGAAAGCATTCCTTCTTGCATTCTGGCACCGCCTGAAACGGTAAAGCCTATAACACTCAAATTATTTTTTTGGGCATATTCAAAAAGTCTGGCAATCTTTTCTCCTACTATGACACCCATGCTGCCCATCATAAACAACGGCTCCATAGAAAAGATACAGCATTCAATGCCTGAAATTTTGCATACACCAGTTATAACGCCCTCATTTTCTTTGCTTTGTTCTTGGGCGTTTTGAAGCTTATCATCATATTCGGGAAAATTCAAAACATTAGATGATTTAAGGTCATCAAACATCTCAACAAAAGAATGCTCATCAGACATATATTGTATTCTTTCTCTAGCTTTAATCCTTAGGTGCTTAGAACATAACGGACATACGCCTAAATTATTTTTCAAATCCTCAAAAAAGACAATCTTTTTGCATGAAGGACAATTACAGCATAAGCTCTCAGAAATTTTTGGTAATGAAAAGCTTATATCTGACCCTTCTAATTTGTTTTTTGGTGTTTTAAATTGATTTTTTCTTATCATCTAACACCTCTTGACAGCAAATCAGTTGTATATGTTCCGTCTTCAAATTCGCTGTTAGACAATATATCCATCAACAAATCTTTGTTATAGTCTATTCCTTCAATAACAAGCTCACATAAAGACGCTTTCATTTTTCTTATGGCTTCTTCTCTTGTAGCCGCATGTACTATAAGCTTGCCTATCATCGAATCATAAAAAGGCGGCACAAAATAATCCTGAAACAGTGCGGTATCAAATCTAACTGACGGTCCGCCTGGAATATGCAATAAGGTTACCCTGCCTGCACTTGGCATAAAGTTTTTATCGGGATTCTCTGCATTGATTCTGCATTCTATAGCATGCCCAAATACCTTGACATCATTTTGAGAAAACGCAAGCGAAATACCTGCAGAGGTCCTTATCTGCCATTTTACTAGGTCTATACCAGTAACCATTTCGGTTACTGGATGTTCAACTTGAAGTCTGGTGTTCATTTCCATAAAGTAATAATTGCCTTGACTATCTACCAAAAACTCTATGGTCCCTACACCCCTATAATCCACAGCTTTTGCTGCTTTTACGGCATCTTTTGACATCTGTTGACGGATCTTTTCATCAAGAAAAATAGAAGGACTTTCTTCTATTTGTTTTTGATTGTTTCTTTGAACAGAACAATCCCTTTCGCCCAAAGTTACAACATTGCCAAAGTCATCACAGATTAATTGCATTTCTATGTGCTTAACAGGATGTAAAAACTTTTCTATATATACTGCACCGTCCGAAAAAGCCGCTTGAGCTTCGTTTGAAGCGATTAAAAAAGCTTTTTCAAAATCAGCTTCTTTGTCAACTCGTCTTATGCCTTTTCCGCCGCCGCCGCTTCGTGCTTTTATCAAAACAGGAAAGCCTGTTTTTTTGGCGATTTTAAATGCTTCATCGTTGCTTGCTACACCGTCACTGCCTTGTATTACAGGCACATCGGCATTTTTCATAATTCGGCGTGCTTGGTCTTTGTCGCCCATCTTAGATATTACCTCAGCAGAAGGACCAATAAATTTAATATTACATTTTTCGCATAATGAGGCAAACTTGGCGTTTTCAGATAATAAACCATAGCCAGGATGTATTGCACCTGCACCTGTAGCTTGGGCAATAGTCAAAATAGCACTCATATTGAGATAACTTTCACTGACCTTGTTGCCTCCAATACAATAACTTTCATCAGACAAGCTTGCATGCAAGGCATCTCTATCAGCCAAAGAATATACAGCAACTGTAGCTATTCCCATTTCTTTGCAGGCTCTTATTATTCTGACGGCTATTTCGCCTCGATTTGCTATCAAAATTTTGTGAAACAAGATTATCTCCTTTTATTTCAATGCAAATGAAAATTCGCCCGAAGCGCAAACCTTACCATTGACATAAGCAGTTGATGTTGCAAAATAAAACGGATCTTTGGCGTTAATCAGCTCGCATTTAAATTCTACAGTATCTTTAGGAACGACACTTTGCTTAATTTTGACATTGTCCATTTTTAAAAGCAATGTAAGCCGTCCTTTTATAGTATCCTGCAATAAAAGGCAACAGCTTTGAGCCATCATTTCACAAAGAATTACACCCGGAACAATAGGATGCCCTGGAAAATGCCCTTGCAAAAACCATTCATCACCTCTAACAGTGTATCTGCCCACAGAACAATTCCCTTGCTTTTCGATTTCATCAATCAAAAGCATAGGCTCTCTATGCGGCAATATTTTTTTTATTTCTTCTCTATTCATCTTTTACACCCTTTAAAACACCTTAAATAAAGTCTGACCAAACTCAACAATCTCGCCGTTACCTGCGCAAATATCTATTATTTCGCCGTCAATTTCAGCAGTGATTTCATTCATCAGCTTCATTGCCTCAACAATGCATAAGGTATCGCCTTTTTTGATTTTGTCGCCTATCCTAACAAAAGGCTTAGCTTCAGGCGACGGTGCCTGATAAAACACGCCAACCATAGGCGATTTTATTTCCTTTATGTCATTAAAATCAACTTCATTTGGTGTATTAGTGCCATTACAAACGGCAGGCATAATACGGGTTTCAATGTTCTTTTCATATTGTCCTTCAATATAAGTTACACCGTTTTTTTCAAGTCTTATTTTGGTTTCGCCGTCAGCAATATCTATTACATTCAAATCAAATTCTTTTATAACTTTTGCAAGCTCTTTGATTTTTTTTATATCCATCATATTCTCCTAAATACCACACAGGCATTATGACCGCCAAAACCCAAAGATAATGATGCCGCAATATTAATATCAGACTTTATTGCTTTGTTGGGGGTATAGTTAAGATCACATTCTGGATCAGATTCAGCATAATTTATTGTAGGCGGAACAATACCGTACTGCAATGCTTTTATGCTTGCTATAGCTTCTACTGCGCCTGCTGCTCCAAGCATATGTCCTGTCATTGACTTGGTTGAGCTTATTGCAGTTTTATATGCATGCTCTCCTAATACCCCTTTAATGACCAAAGTTTCTGTCTTGTCATTAAGAGGCGTGCTTGTTCCGTGCGTATTGATATATAGCTTATCAATGTCTTTATCAAAACCTGCTTGCTCCAAGCTTTCTTTTAACACTCTTTTTCCACCCTTTCCTTCGGGATGAGGTGCGGTTATGTGGTAAGCATCGCATGAATTGGCATAGCCAACAATTTCACAAAAGATTTTTGCATTGCGTGCCTTAGCATGTTCATAATCTTCTAAGACCAAAGAACCTGCTCCCTCTCCCATAACAAAACCGTCACGTTTACGGTCAAAGGGAATAGATGCTCTTTTGATATCGTTTCTTGTTGTAAGTGCCATGCAATTGGTAAATCCTGCAATAGCTATCGGCAATATGGGTGCTTCTGTTCCCCCTGCTATTATTGCATCGGCATAACCAAATTTGATTGCTCTGTAAGCTTCGCCTAAGGCATTGTTAGATGTGGCGCATGCCGTCACAACAGGCAAATTTACTCCTTGGGCATTAAACTTCATAGCTACTTGCCCTGAAGCCATATTGCCTATCATCATAGGAACAAATAACGGCGACACTCTCAAAGGACCTTTATCCAAAAGCTTGGTTTGTTCTTCGGCAAAGGTTATCAGACCGCCCACACCCGAACCAACATATACACCCAATCGTTCGGGGTCAACTGAATTAACAATCCCGCTTTGATTAACGGCTTCTACAGATGCGGCAACAGCATATTGAGCAAACAAATCCATCCTTCTATATTCGTTTTTTTCCATATATTCTTCAGGATGAAAATCTTTTACCTCGGCTGCGATTTTTACCTTAAAATCAGTTGCATCAAATTTTGTAATATAATCAATTCCGCAAACACCGTTTTTTAAGCTATCCCAAAATTTATCTACATTATTTCCGACAGGCGAGATAACACCCATGCCGGTTACTACTACTCTTCTCATAAAACATCTCCTAGATTCAAATACATAATCCGCCATCAACTTTTATAACCTCTCCAGTTATATAATCCGAATAGCGGCTGGCTAGAAAAACTGCCAAATTGGCTATGTCCTGAGGGTTTCCCATCTTTTTCATTGGTATTGCGTTAGTTGCTTGGTCTTTTATATTGTCATTAAGCTTGTCTGTCATATCTGTCTTAATAAATCCCGGCGCAATGACATTGCAATTAATGTTCCTCAAAGCATATTCTTTGGCAATAGTTTTGCTAAGTCCTATTAGCCCTGCTTTAGATGCCGCATAATTAGCCTGTCCCACATTACCCATAATCCCAGATACTGAAGATATATTAATAATCTTTCCGCATCGGTTTTTTGCCATAACGGGACAAATATGCCTTATCATGTTAAAAGCACCTTTTAAGTTAACATCAATTACCTTTTGAAAATCTTCTTCAGTCATCATTAAAACTAGCTTATCAATAGTAATGCCTGCATTATTGACCAAAATATCAATAGAAGAAAAATCTTGTATAATCTTAGCAACTGTGTCTTTTACCTGAGAAAAATCAGAAACATCACATTGATACGCCAACGCTTTAACATCAAATTCTTCAATTAATTTTATAGTTTTCTCTGCTTGCTCGTAACTTCCGCTATAAATAATCGCAACATTAGCTCCAGCTTTTGCATAACTAATTGCAATAGCTTGACCTATTCCGCGTGAGCCGCCTGTTACTACAGCAGTTTTATTTTGTAATATTTTATTATCATCCATGTAAAGCATCGATTACCGCCTTTAATGTGGTTTGGTTTTCGACATAATAAACTTCTGCCGATTTGTCTATTTTTTTGATAAAATTATGCAAAGTCTTGCCTGCTCCTGTTTCAATAAAGACATTAATACCGTCAGAAAGCATATTTTCTATTATTGTCTGCCATTTTACAGGGTTGTCAATTTGCTTATAAATAAGCTCTGCATAAGGTTGTTGATATTTTGTACCCAGATAATTAGAATATATATCAACTTTGGGTTGATTTAAAGTTATATCTTTTAGATATTCTTTTAGCCCAATTGACGCTTGACTCATGTGATTGCAATGAAAGGCACCGCTTACGGCGAGCTTTATTACACGAATATTACTTTGAGATGCCAGCTTTACAAGAGAATCTATCTTGTCTAAATCTCCAGCCGCCGTTATCTGCCCCGGACAGTTATAATTGACAGGAAAAACTTCAGCTTTTTCGCACAAATCCTCTGCTGTTTCAATATCCGTTCCAATTATGGCAGCCATGCCGCCATGATTTGTTTCGGCACAGCTTTGCATAAGCTCAGCACGCTTTGTAACCAGCTTAACACCGTCTTCTAAAGACAGCATCTCGCTAAAAGTTATTGCCGCAATTTCTCCCAAAGAAAAACCTGCACAAGCATGCGGCTTGATACCGCTTTCTATCAAAGAATATGCCGCCGCCAATCCTGCACCAAATAAGCAAGGCTGAGAATTAATTGTTAAGGATAATTCAGCTATATTTCCTTCAAAGCATATTCTTTTTATATCAGGGTTAATTCTTTCAAGTGTATCCCAAACATTTTTTGCGCTTTTGTTTGTTTCGTACAGTTCTTTTCCCATTCCGACGTACTGCGCACCTTGTCCGGAAAATACAAACGCTATCTTTTTATCCATTTTTGTGCCTGCAAAAGTGCTTGCTCTGCTTCAAAAAAGACTTCTTCAATGATTTCTTGAGCCGTCTGTTCTTTTTTGATAAGTCCAGAAATTTTTCCTGCCATAAAACAGCCTTTTTCTTCATTGCCTTCTTGGGCGGCAAGTCTTAATGCTCCCGTGCCAAGCTTTTCAATCTGCTCTGATGTGCAATTAATATCATTTTCCATCTGAACATATTGTCTTGAAAAAGGGCTTTTTAGACATCTTACAGGATGTCCTAAGCGTTTGCCTGTAGCTACTGTGTCAGTATCTTTGGCGTTAATTATTTTGTCCTTATAAGCTTGATGAACATTACACTCTTTGGCGACAACAAACCGTGTTCCCATTTGAACACCTTCTGCACCCAACATAAAAGCTGCTGCAACTCCTCTACCATCACCAATTCCGCCTGCTGCTATAACAGGAATACTTACCTGTTCACTTGCTTGCGGCACTAAAGCCATAGTGGTAAGGTCTCCTATATGACCGCCTGCTTCACTTCCTTCACAGATAACGCAAGTAGCACCTATATTTTGCATAAGTCTTGCAAGTGTTGCAGAAGCAACTACTGGCATAACCTTTATACCATTTTTAAGCCATGCTTTCATATATGGCGAAGGACTGCCTGCGCCTGTTGTAACAATTTTTACGTCTTCTTCAATTACTGCTTGCGCAACATCAGCGGCATGAGGACTCATAAGCATGATATTAACACCAAAGGGCTTATCGGTTAATTCTTTTGCTTTTCTGATTTCTTTCCTCACCCAATCCGGACCTGCGCTCATAGATGCAATAAGACCCAGACCTCCAGCATTGGAAACTGCACTAGCCAAATTAGCGTCTGCAATCCATGCCATACCGCCTTGAATTACGGGGTATTTTATCCCCAAAATTTCAGTGACCCGTGTGTGCAGCATAACTAATTATTTCCGTCAATAAGTTTTACTACATCACCGACAGTCTTTAAGCCTTCATTTAAAGTAATGCTGATACCAAATTCTTGTTCAAACACCATAATAAGTTCAACTACATCCAAAGAATCAAAACCTAATGATTCGAAAGTGGTATCCTGTTTGATTTCTTCAACTTTAATATCCTTGTGTTCGGATATAAGATTTGCTACTTTTTGAAATGTCATTTTCATTCCTCCAATTTTAATAAAAAATTAATAACTCCATTCTATAATTGCAGTCCCGGAGGTCATGCCGCCGCCAAACGCACTCAACAAAATCAAATCGCCCTTTTTTATTTTTTTGGTTTTATTAAGCTCGTCGAGCAAAATCGGAATGCTTGCCGCCGAGGTATTGCCTAAATTATTTAGATTTTTTGGAAACTTTTCAGGGACTTCTTTTAAAAAATCCTGTGAACATTCAAGTATTCTTTGATTAGCCTGATGTAAGATAAAATACTTAATTAAACTGCTGTCTATATTGCTGTCACTTAATGCTCTTTTTATATCTTCAGTAACTGTTGATACCGCAAATTTAAAAACTTTCTGTCCATCCATTTTCAGATAATTATCATCTTTTTCTTGCATGCTTTTTTCAATAAACGGTAATTTGTGTTGAGTTCCTTTTATGTAAAGGATTTCTTTATCGCCATGTGCTGTAATGTTAATATATTTTAAAGAATTGCCGTTTTTTAAAACTACTGCACCTGCACCGTCTCCAAACAAAATGCAAGTGCTTCTGTCAGAAAAATCCAAAAATTTTGACATATTATCAGCGCAAACAATCAAAATATTACGAACTTTATCTGATTTAAAATATGAATCTGCAATATCAAGTGCATACAAAAAGCCTGTGCAAGCCGCATTGATATCAACTGCAGGACAATGCGCTCCTATGTTTTTTTGTATCATACATGATAAGCTTGGCATTATGTAATCCCCTTGAAGTGTTGCACAAATAATAAAATCAAGCTCATCTGCGCTTATACATGCTTCTTCTAAAGCAGCTATCGCACTTTTGGTCGCTATATCCGTCAAAGACTCATCGGTCAAAAATGTGCGGTTTTTTATGCCTGTTCTTGTAGTAATCCATTTATCACTAGTATCTATTATTTTTTCAAAAAATGTATTATCTATATTAGTTTGAGCAGCACAGCTGCCTGTTCCTGCAATTATAAAGCTCATTTAGTTTTCTCCAGTTCTTTAGCCTTGGAGCCAAAAAAGTCATTTAGCTTGGTTATTCCTCTCAACAATACTTCTTTTTCATCTTTTGAAAATTCTTTACTCAAATTCTTTGTCATTAATTCATGAAAATATTGATGAGCAGCATTTATCTTTTTGCCCATTTTGGTCAATAAAACATTGACCTTTCTCCCATCAATATTATCTTTAATCTTTTGAACATAACCCTTATGAGCTAATTTGTTTATTGCAATTGTAACTGACGGCAAAGTTATATTAAGGTCTTGTGCTATATCACTTATTGTAAGTCCATCTTCTTTTTTAGATATGGATTCTAATAGATGCATTTCGCTTATGGATAGATCCATTGTCTTGGAGCTTTTTATAGTAGTTTCTTCAACTTTTATAATCGAACGATATGTATCAACCAACAGCTTATTTAATTCTTGCTCAAAAGCATCCATTACACAACCTCGAATTTTAATTAGATAGTAAAACTAATTATAAATATTTGATAATTATTTGTCAAGCATAATATTATTACAGCTTTATGACAATAAAAATGAAATAAAAAAAACGGCGAAGGCATGTACCTATCGCCGTAATATTTATGCACACAAAATAATTTAACACCAATATCTAAACATATCTTTAATATTGTCCTTATAGCCTTTCTTTAATACATCTTCACAAGCAATTATATTAACTGTTTTGTAAGCCTGTCCGTCATAAAGAACAGTAATTTTTCCTATAATATCGCCTTTTTTTACAGGCGCTTTTAGTTGAGCGTTTTCCTGCTTTACCTCGATAGTTTTTAGTTCATCAGTTCTTGCCTTGAAAATTGAGATATTTTCTTCAGGCTTGGCTTCTATGCAATCTTTCTTTCCTCGATTAACCTTTATACCCTGCTCCAGATTGTTGTCTGCTGATACAATAACCTTATTTTCAAAATTGGCAAAGCCCATATTTAAAAGCTTAGACACTTCTGCAAATCGTGTCTTGCTGTCTGACGAACCTATTACTGTACTGATTAATCTCAAATTATTTCTTTTGGCAGTAGCAGACAGGCAATGTCCTGCTTCTGATGTATAGCCTGTTTTTCCGCCGTCACAGCCTTCATAAAAGCGTGAAAGCTTATTGGTATTGGTAAGTTCTGTTTCACGGTTATTTTTATGAATCATCTTATCCATCCATATCTTAGAATGCAAAAAATATTCTTTATGTTTTAACAGCTCATACAGCATTGAAGTGACATCTTTTGCGCTTGAATAACCGCCAACTGCCGGCAATCCTGTGCAATTAACAAATTGGGTGTTTTCCATATTGAGTTCTTTGGCACGCTGATTCATCCTGTCAACAAAGACTTCTACAGAGCCGCATATATGTTCAGCCATGGCAACACAAGAATCATTGGCAGAAGCTATCACTATGCTTTTTAAAAGGTCATTGACCTTATATTGTGAATTGGCATCCAAAAACGCCTGAGAGCCGCCCATAGAGGCTGCGTTATCGCTTATCTGAACCATATCTTCAAGAGTCATTGCACCAGTGCCAATATGTTCATAGCAAAGTAACAAAGTCATTATTTTTACCATACTTGCAATAGGTAATTTGGCATTTTCGTTTTGGGCATATATTACTGTTTTGGTGTCATAATCACAAACATAAGCCGCTTTTGAAGCGATGCCTAGATTATACTTTGAGACTTTTTCTTCACCAGCTGCAAAGACATTACTTTTATACAACGAATCAAAAACCAGAGCAAACCCTAGAATTGATAAGATAATAAGCGTGATTAATATTGAAATTTTCTTTTTCATCCGTTAATCCTCTAAAATAATATTTATTTAATTTTAGTTTTCTCTTAAACGCCTAAAATATGTATATTATGGGGATTTAAGACAAGATTCAAAAAGATATAATAAAAGTCTTAGTTATTATAATTGCCGTTATAGTGAGCAAAAGATTGACAACTATAAAAACTATAAACAGCTGAACAAGCTCTTTTATCATTATTTCATATTCTGCGCCGCGAAAACAAAAAGAGCCGCAATGGACGTTGTTAATAAGCCTGCGCATACAAACAGCCATACAGCCCGTCAAAAAAAATAAAAGCATTATCTGAAAAGGTATAAAGATAATAACCAAATTAACTATACCACCGCTACCGAATATGCGAATTATTGCAACCGCCGCAAAGCCTGCAAGGTATCCTCTATATATTATTAAAACAAATCCTAACGGAAGCAAGAATACACTTGTGCTGATTGCAATAATTAATAAAAACAAGAACAGCATAATAAGAGTGTTAATAAAAAATGCCGCAAAAAAGCTGACATCTATATAAATCTGTTTGAAAAAAATCAACTTAATCTTTTCTAAAGTCAAGATACCGCTTATATTAACAGCACTTATAATTCCTAGAATTATTCCGCCAATAACAAAAAATGCTATTAAGAAATAATGTTTTGAATGGCAGAAAAAATGGTCATGAAAAAATCCGCCTAAATCAAGTTTTTTCATAATTTTCATAATATATAATATGGAAAATTTTATATATTAATAACTCTTAAAAAACCTTCTTAATTTGTCTGCGGCAAGGCAGATAAACTCTTTATTGGTAGGCTTGCCTCTATGGTCATTTATGGTTTCGCCAAATTCGGCTTTTAATATGCTTACATTGCCGTTTAGCCATGCGGTATCAATCGCATTGCTTATGCTTCTTTCAACATTTTGAGATGTTGTATGATAGTTTTTTGCTATCCATGGATAAATTGAATGCTTCAAAGAACAAAAACCACCGTCATTTATAACCAGCAAAATGGCATCTTTAAGATAATTAAATCCTTTTAATGTAGGCATAAGTTTTAATGACAATAAATAGCTGTAAATACTTTTTTCAATATTCATAACGCTATTTTGCCATAACAACAGCATATTAAAATGCCGTTATTTGTAATAAAAGGATAAAATTAATCAAAAAACTTTATTCGTTAATCATCCAATCAAGATAAACTCCAAAGCCTTTTGTAGGGTCATTGATAAACACATGGGTTACAGCACCTACAAGTTTTCCGTTTTGAATTATAGGGCTTCCGCTCATACCCTGCACTATTCCGCCAGTCTTTTTAATAAGCTCGTTATCAATAACTCGTATGACCATGCTTTTTTCTTCACGGGATTTTTGATAATTGGTCTTGATAATCTCTATGTTATATTCTTTGATTTCATCGCCAACGGTAGTAACGATTTTGGCTTTACCAGGCTTAACCGCTTTTCTTTGACATATTTCTATGGGCTTAGGATATAAGGGATTATGTATTTTTTGAGGCATTGAGCCAAATACTCCAAACTTATTGTTTTTTTGTATTTCACCCAATTTTTTGCCTTCTTTTAGGAAAACACCTTTGATTTCTCCGGGTGCACCCTTTTGACTTTTTGTCACGCCTATGACGCTGCATCTAAAAATATCTCCAGAATTAACAGGCACAATGGTAAGGGTATCAGGATCGCATATAGGATGTCCTAATGCTCCGAAGCTGTAACCTTGTTTGGTTTCTTTCATAAAGGTAAGTGTACCTATGCCGGCGGCACTGTCCCTTATCCACAAACCAAGCTTATATCTGCCGCTTGCGGCATCTAATGCCGGCGTAATTTCGGTAAACTTTTCTTTATTTTTTCTTATGTATCTTAGCTTAAGCGTTTGACCACTATTGTCTTGGCTATTAATTATACGATCCAATGATGCCACGCCTTTTATATCTTCGCCTGCAATTTCAGTCAATATATCTCCGTTTTCAAGCCCTGCTTGTCTAGAAGGTGCAACATTTCCGTCTTGTGTGGTAATATCAGTAATCCCGATAACTATGACACCTTTAGAAGACAATGTCATACCTATCGGCATTCCCCCAACATATACACAATCTGATTTTCTTGCTGATGTATTAAGACTTATATCTTGAATAGTATGTAAATCTGTATAAAAACTAAAGAATGTACTTGTATTAATAATTAATGCGGTTAAAAAAACCGCAAATAAAATTCCTAAAGTAAACCTGATAAATTTCACTATCTATACCTCGCCATAATTAATAGTTAAAAGATGTATTTTTAGTTTGGGTCATGAACCAAATTTTAATACAGTCTATTGCTTACTAAATATTGGCGAAAAAGAAATGTTTAGGTTTATGTATTAATTTTTAGTTTATAGTTATTGCTTAAGCATTTTAGTTCTCTGGCATGCTCTTGTGAGGCTTTACTCATCTCATAGCCGCCTGAAAGTCTCGCTATTTCTTTTATTGTCTGTTCATCGTCAAGTTTTTTGATTTTGGTATAGGTCTTGCCGTTATTTTCATCTTTAAAAATAAGATAATTATGGTCTGCCATAGCACATATTGCTGCTAGATGAGTTATCGTGATTACCTGACGCATATTTGATATTTCAGCAAGCTTATTGGCTATAGTTTGTCCTATACGTCCGCTTATGCCTGTGTCAATTTCATCAAAAATCATAGTGTCAATATTGTCGAGCTTGGATAATATGACTTTTAGGGCAAGCATTATTCTTGACATTTCGCCGCCTGAAATGATTTTTGCCAAAGGCTTAGAAGGCTCTCCGATATTGGCAGACATAAAAAACTCCAACTTATCAAATCCGTCAGAAGTTATAATGTCAGAAAAATCGTCAATATTAGGAATATCATTAAAAACGACTTCAAACTTACTTCCAGCCATTCCTAAATCATTTAGCTCGTTTTGTACTGCCGCGCAAAAGTTTTGAGCGCTTGTCCTTCTCTTTTCGGATAATTGTACTGCTCTTTCATATAAGTTAGTCGATAATTTTTTTATTTCAACTTTTAGTCTTTCTATCTCTTTCTCGCCCGAATTTAATCTGTCCATATCTTTTTGGGCTTGTTCTAAAAACTTGTTTATTTGAATGACGTCTGCGCCGTATTTTTTCTTGAGATTTTTTATAAGATCAATACGGTTTTCTATTGCATCAGCTGTTTTTTCGTCAAAACCAAGATTATCTGCTTTTTCCTTCAATATGAAAATGATGTCTTCTAATTCATATCTGGATGACTCTAGGCGTTTGAAAGTTGAATCATATTCTGAATCAAATCGAGTTATTCCCCCCAAAGCACTTAAAGATTGAGTAACCAAAGCTTCCGCTCCATTAGTGCCGTCCAAAGACTCCAACGCCTGAGAAAGTGCCCTTGTTATCCTTTCAAAGTTAACAATTTTAGCACGCTCTATTAGCAGTTCCTCTTCTTCTCCGTCTTTTAATTTGGCATCAGTAATTTCTTTTATCTGAAAGCTTAAAATATCAATCATCCGTTCTCTTTGGGAATCTGTCATTCCAAAAGAGTTTAGTTCTGATAAGCATTTTTTATATTGATGATAAAGCCCGGCAACTTCTGATTTTAACAGCTCAATATCTTTGGTATAAGCATCAAGCAGCTTTATATGAGATGACGATTTTAATAAAGACTGATGCTCATGCTGTCCATGAATATCCACCATAAACTCGGTAATATTCCTAAGCATTGAGAGGGTTATAAGCCGTCCATTAATACGGCATTCTGTCTTGCCGTCTTCGTTCAGCGTTCGGCTTAAAAGAACGGTATCATCCTCTATCTCAAAACCAAAAGTCATTAGATGTTCTTTGGCATCATTATTTATTTCAAACACGCCTTCTACACAGGCTTGCTTTTCGCCGCTTTTTAAAAGAGTTTTATCAGTCTTGGCACCAAGCAAAAAATTAAGAGAATCCACAATAATGGATTTTCCTGCGCCAGTTTCTCCGCTCAAAACCGTAAGACCGTTATTAAGTGATAATTCAAGTTCTTTGATTATTGCTATGTTTTTTATGACAAGGTTTTTTAACATATATACAAATTATAGCATATTATTTGATTATATCGTGTAATTTTTGCATTACTTTGTCAACGCCAAAATCATCCTTACAAATTATCAAAAATGTATCATCTCCTGCAATACAACCCAAAACTCCGTCAAAGCCTGATTTGTCAACCAACATAGCGGCGGCATTTGCGCTTCCACTCAAAGTTTTGACAACTATGAGATTTTTTGCGTTTTCTATTGAAATAACGCATTCTCTGAACATATTAGTCATCTTGATGCTGACATTGGAATTGCCTGTTTTTTCAAGTGCATATTTATACTTGCGTGAATCGCTCAAAACCTTGATAAGTCCAAGTTCTTTTATATCTCTTGATATAGTAGCTTGAGTTACATCAAAATTTGCATTTTTAAGTTCTGCAACAAGTTCTTCCTGCGTTTCAATTTCCTTTTTTGATATGAGGTCAAGTATCTTTGTTTGTCTAATAGTTCTTCCCATATTTTACTCCTTATTAGTGCTCCAATTATTAAGTTTTGTATGCAATTTCTTATAAAAGTCTGAGGGCTTTATCTTGATAAAACCTGCCCTTATCTTATGCTTAGCAATTATTATTTTGGATAAATCAAATTTTGATACTGGAACTCCGTCAGCTATCAAAACAGCCTTTGGATTAACTGTATTGACTTTGATTTCTATGGTTTCGTCTTCCCCTATCACTATAGAACGGGTTCTAAGTGAATGAGAGCATATAGGTGTCAGCACAAGGCCTTTTATCGCAGGGCTCAAAATCGGGCCTCCTGCGCTCAAAGAATACGCCGTAGAGCCTGTAGGAGTACTTACTATAAAGCCGTCAGCATTATAACTATCAATAAGATTACCGTTAGAATAGACATCAAAATTGATAATCCGTGCGGTAGCCTCTTTTAACAAGACGATTTCGTTAAGAGCAATAACATTTGATTGTCCGCTTAACAATCCAAGCATTGAACGGTATTCTATTGTGTATTGGTTATTTTTTAGAGCCTTAGAGGTATAATCTAATTCATCAATCTCTGCTTCTGTCAAAAAACCAACTTTTCCTATATTAATACCCAAAACAGGCTTATTTTTTAGGGCGCACGATTTTACTGCACGCAAAATAGTGCCGTCGCCACCGGCAACGGCAATGATATCATTTTTTTCTATTAGTTCATCCAAATTATAATTTTCATAGTTTTTGAACATTTTGTCAGCAAAAAAAAGCGTGTCTTCAATACTTGCAGAAATTCCATGTCTTATAAAACTCTCAAGCGCTAACTTGGATGCATTAATAGCATTGTCTTTTTTTAGATTAGCTACAAACCCTATTCTCATATTATTATAATTATACATTATCTTAAATATAATTTCAATAATAAGTTTGAAATATAAAATTGGAGCTTAACTTTAATAATTAAGCTCCAATAATTTTTTGATTTATTAAGTTAAAAACACTAAGAAAACATAGCAATAAAGAATTGAACTAGATATATTATGATTTTAATCCCTATTCCAATATTAATCAATAGAGGAATTACACCCAAGGAAGTTTTTTTATTAAAAACTTTAGCATTTAGAACAAGGCAATAACTTAACAATGCACTTATAACCAATAATACAACAATAGATTCTGCAAAAAATAAAAGCTTGTTTCTGGATATATAAGATGTTAAGGAAAATGCCCTTAGATAATAAAATAATATTAAAACAACAACAGAAACGATAATTGACTTTAATGTTATTTTGCTTACTTGTTCTTCATAAGTTGTTGCAGCCTTATAGCCGCATTTTGTGCAAAAATTTGAGCCTTCGAGCATTTCTGCTCCGCATCTTTTACAAACCATTTCAACCTCCAAAGTTTAACTTTCTATAATAGCCGTAACTATAGTCAATGTTATAAATAAAAACAGCATTAAAAAAGAATAGATATTAATTAGAAGGGGGAAAACTCCTTTTGCCCTTCCGATTTTAAACACCTTGATATTTAACATAATATTATAAACATATAAGGTAATCAAAGCTAACGCTATAATGAAATCACCCCATAATATAAAATTAGAAACATAATAAACTAAAAATAAAGAAGCAACGGATAAAAATGATAACAATATAAACAACAAGCCGAAAAGTATTGCTTTTTGTTGAAATTGGATGGCAGTAAAATCTGAAATTTCAGTTATAGCGGTATTATTATCTTTTAGTATTTTACTTATCTTTTTTCCGCAATTAAAACAAAATTCTGAATTGTCCGGAAGCTCTGTATTACATCTCAAACAAATCATTTCCCCTCTCCAATAAATGTAATTATGTTATATAAAATTATATCATAACAATATTTCTTTTTCAACTATTTTTCTAAAAATAAACAAAAAAGAGCGGTTAATTGGACCGCCCTTTAAGGTTTAAATTATATAGTTTTTTTTAAATAGTTGCTGTTGACTGAACTTTCAGCACAACATTGACATTAAGATCTTTATTATTAGCAATTTTCTTAATATCTTCCCATTCTTCAAAACCATAAAAATCGCCTGTTTCTAGATTGCTGTTTTGATATGAACTTACTTGTGCTGTTATGGTAGCTGAGCCGCTGTATGCAGAATTTTTTCCTGTAACAGTTATCGTGCTTTCACCCTTGAGATTATTTATAATAAGTGTTGCTTTAGATGTGTTGACATCTATCTCTTCAACAACGCTTACGCCGTTATTATCTCTGGTTCTGACGGTAACCTTAGTTATTCTTTGAGCGTTAGTCAGCTCAACATCGTAATGAAACCTATTATTACTCTGAATATTAGGGAAACTTACGGTAAAAGTTTTGGAGTTTGCGTCAGTAGATGCAGATATATTCTGTATCTTTGCCAATTCATCGCCTCTGGTCAAATCAGAAGGACGGTTATTTGAAGAAACACTGCTTACAGGTTTTTTGTATGCACGCAAATTTGCATCCCATTTATAATCCTTCAAGTCATACCAAACATAACGATACATATCAAGATCATCTATTACCCAGTAACTGCCTGAAGATGTTTTAGTATAAACCAATGAGGTCTTGGCAGAATAATCATCATTTTGTGCCCCTGAATAATTATAACCGTAATTTTGACCCGCCATTGAAAAAGCAAACAGCATAATCACACCAAGTATAACAATAACGCTTACACCGAAATAGTTTTTATAAGCTCTGGGGCGTTTTTCTTTGAAAACCTTTTTTAATGTGCGTTCTTCAAATTTGCCTTTCTTCGCCTTATGCTCTACCTTTTCGGTTACTGTTCTTTGAATGCGTACTGTACGCATAGGCAGCTTTTTAGCTAAAGTATCAAGTGCAGGTACAAGATAATTGAAATACGGTGTAATAAAGCCATGTGTTGAGACTGTAAACATCATAATAATCGGATACATATTAAGTCCTAATATCGTATAAAGAACAAGGCTTGCACCAAATGTTATGGGAATAGTTAAAATTAACGGGACAATAAACAATAAAATCCTTTCAATATCAAGCTTAAATCTATTTTTGAATTTGTCTTTTGTAAAAATCATTACCAAAACTACAACAAGCTCAAGTAACGCTACAAACATAAATATATATGCAATTTTAGGCACTGCATAACCTAAGATAATACTCACTAAAGTCCATAATAAAATATTGCCTCGAACAGTATCGGCTGCACGGACTCTAAAAATCTTTTTGAGAAGAGAAAATGCTGCTATTGATAAACCAATACTTATAAATGAGAAGGCAATAATCAGCCCAATAGATGAGCGGATATAGGTTGACAATGCATGGATGTTGACAAAGCCCATTGCCGCAAGCAAACCGCCGACAGCATAATAAATGCCAAAGCTGATAAGAAAGACAACAGCTAAGGTTATAATTTGAATTGCTGCACCCTTCAAGGTATCAAACATTGAAAAAGACTTTTTCTTGATATTAAATACAACTGCAACGCCTGCTAACACTAGAAGAATTGAAGCTATAATATAGCTTGTTATATTGCTGTAATTAATAACTCCTCCTAAGAATGAGAAGTTAACAGCTTGAGTGCCTGTTGACAGCTTGTCCAAATTATAATTAATCAAAGAATTGGCTGTTTTGACTATCAAAGCACCTGTTTGAGATAACAGCTTATTATTAAGATTATCAATATTATCTGTTAACATATATTCAGTATAGGGTGAATTAATATTAGCAAAATTAAGAGCAGGAACATCTTTAAAAATGTCATAATCAAATACTCTGTCATAGCTATTAGAGCTGGCATCAAGTATAGACGATGCAAAAGCTTTTTTATTGACCGCCGCCCATTTTGAAGCAAGTTTGGATGCATTATCATTAGAATTGAGCAGAGTCAATGCACCGTTCGAGCCCAAAGAATCAAAGGCAAAAGCAGCCTTTACTCTTGAATAAACATTATTAAATCCTACAAATTTTTCTCTAAAAGCATACGCACCAAGCGCATTATATTCGCCGCCGTCAGCAAAAACAAATAAAAGTGAATTATTGTTATCAGTTGTTTTGCTTAATTCCCTTACGGATTCCAGCATAGCGCCGACAAGCGCAAGGTTGTTGGCAGAAGGCGAATATGACTTAGAATCATAATGCGTAATATACATTATTGTATCCGAATTAAGCTCGGAAACATTTTTGCCTATTTCATTTTTAGCAGGAATATATACGGCTATATTAGTCAGATTGACTTTTGCCGATGCAACAAATTTATCCGAAATGCCTGCTTCAGCATACCATTTGTTAATATCTGTACTGTCTAAAGCTGTTTCTATTACAGAAAAAACAGCACCGTTTATAGTACCTACAGTTGATATTTTGTCATTATCAGTTACAGTTATTGTGTTGATTTCATTGAGTTCAAACTCTTTTTCCAGAGCTGTATAAGCAATATAATCAACAGCTTTTTCATGAAAATTAGTATCAAGATATATATCTCTTGTGGGTGCCTCATTTAATATCTTTTTTACATGAGTTAAAGCTTCATCAGTATTTATATTACCTTTGGCATTGACACCGCCAAAATCAATTGCGGTAAATATCAAAAATAAGACTATTAATAATGCCAATGAAGAATAATATATCGGCTTAAAGACCTTCATCTATGCCCTCCGTAGCA
>CALAYY010000130.1 GCA_937895465.1 uncultured Clostridia bacterium
CTTGATGAAGATTATCTTGACTCTTACGGATATAGTGCAAGTGAAATGAAAGAGTTTTTGTTTAGATTCTTTGCACTTTACGGAGGCGAGCAGTTAGAAGAGAGCGAATATAAAAAAGACTCTGTGAAGTACTCTTACGATGAATATGACATGTATTGGGTTTTGGATTATTCTTCAAAGGACAATAAAAAGGTTGTGTCGTTTGCTCAGGTCTTTTCGGATGAAACTGCATATAACAACTTTTTTGGGAACGGTGAAAATAGTGAAGACAATGAAAACAAAAGGGTAATAGAAAAAACCTTTTTCTATTACAGAATAATTGACACAATAAAATCTCCCTTTTTGGTAGTAAAAGAAAAGTGGAATGAATTATATTCTCAAGGTCTATATTCTTCAACAGTTCAAGAAGATTATATTGATTTTGCCGAAGTTTTTGTTTTGGGGCTCAAAAGTTGGGAAGGGGATGTGATTTTCAAAGGGTTTAGAGAGGAATTTGATAAAATTCCGCAAACTGATGTTGACAAACTGCTGTACCGTTTTGTACTGTCTTATGCTAGGGGCAAAATGGAAAATACGGCTGACAAAACACAGAAGGATGTATTATCCACAAGTCTTATCTGGGAAAGAGATGATAATAATGTAGGTGATGAGATAACACTTGTTACCCTAAAGCCCAACAGTGTAGGCTGGAATATTTTGGCTCTTATATTAACCGCTTTGTTTGCAGGAGCTTTGGTTTTGGCGGCATACTTTATAAAGAAAAAGCGTCCTAAAATAACACCCGTACCTCCTGCACCTCCCAAAGTTCCGCCGTCCGTTTTTGGAGACGAATACAGATAATTACTCTTGCCTCATGTAAAATAATGAAAAAAACAACATCGGGGGCAATTTTTGCCCCCGAAATTTTAAAATAAAGGATTTTTTAAATTAACTATTGTTAATTAAAGTGCGAAAAGATTATGACTAATAACCACATAAGAAATGTAGCTATTATTGCCCACGTTGACCACGGCAAAACTACATTAGTTGACCAGATGCTCCGTCAAGGCGGAGTGTTTAGACAAAACCAAGCAGTTCAGGATAGAGTTATGGACTCCAACGACATAGAGCGTGAGAGAGGAATAACGATTCTGGCAAAAAACACCTCAGTAAAATACGGCAATTACAAAATAAATGTCATTGATACCCCGGGACACGCCGATTTTGGCGGCGAAGTTGAAAGAGTATTAAAGATGGTAAACGGCGTCTTGTTGATAGTTGATGCCGCAGAAGGACCTATGCCGCAGACCAGATTTGTACTGCAAAAAGCTTTGGAGCTTAATCACCGTGTAATAATATGTATCAACAAAATTGACCGTCCGGATTCAAGACTAAATGAAGTCGGCGATGAAGTTTTGGAATTATTATTGGAGCTAGATGCAACAGCAGAACAGCTTGACAGCCCTATTATATATTGCTCCGGAAGAGACGGCACAGCATCATATTCTCCCTTAGAAACAGGCAAAGATTTGATACCGTTATTTGAAACTATTATAAGATATATGCCTGCTCCTACAGGCGATGAAAAAGGACCTCTTCAGATGCTTGTTTCCGCACTTGATTATAGTGATTATGTGGGCAGTATAGGAATAGGCAGAATTGAAAGAGGTACAATTTCTCTAAATCAACCTGTTATAATAACAGACTATCATAATTTGCGTCCCGAAAGAAAAGCTAAGGTCAGCAATATTTATCAGTTTGAGGGACTTAACAGAGTAACTGTAGAAAAAGCTTCTGTTGGGGATATTGTTTGCGTAAGCGGTATGGAAGGAGTGACAATAGGCGATACCATTTGCGATATTACTACACCTGAGCCGCTGCCTTTTGTAAAAATCAGTGAGCCTAGCGTGGAAATGACCTTTGCTGTCAATGACAGCCCTTTTGCAGGCAAGGAAGGAAAATTTGTAACCAGCAGGCACTTAAGAGACAGACTATATAAAGAGATTTTAAAAGATGTCAGTATCAGAGTGTCAGATGCCGAAACAGCAGATGCTTTTAAGGTATGCGGCAGAGGAGAGATGCATCTTTCTATTTTGATAGAAAATATGCGTAGAGAGGGCTATGAATTTCAAGTAAGTATGCCTAAGGTTTTGTATAAAGAAATTGACGGACAAACTTATGAGCCAGTGGACAGGCTTGTTGTCGATGTCCCTGCTGATACGGTTGGTTCTGTTATGGAAAAAATGGGTATAAGAAAAGGTGAGTTGGTGCACATGAATCCGCACGGCAACCGTATGCGTATGGAATTTACTATTCCTTCAAGAGGCTTGTTTGGATACAAGTCAGAATTTTTGACAGATACCAAAGGCGAGGGCATCTTAAGTTCTGTTTCTTCTGGCTTTGAGCCATATAAGGGCGAGATTGTAAGACGGCAAGTAGGTGCTTTGATTGCGTGGGAAACAGGGGATGCCGTTCCTTATGGATTATTTAACGCACAAATGCGCGGACAGTTGTTTATAGGTGCAGGCACACCCGTATATATGGGAATGATTGTGGGCGCCAATCCAAAAAATGAGGATTTGGTTGTCAATGTTTGTAAGAAAAAACAGCTTACCAATATGCGTGCTTCTGGAACTGATGAGGCATTAAGGCTTACACCGCATAAAGTCTTGTCTTTAGAAGAAGCCTTAGAGTTTTTGGGAGACGATGAATTTTTGGAAGTGACACCGCAAAACTTTAGAATGCGCAAAAAAATTCTGGATACAGGTATGCGTGCAAAAGCTAATAAAAAATAATATATAGTATGTTATAATATATACAACATTTTTCGGAGGGGATTAATGGCAGACCGTACCAAAAGCACGGATAAAAAACGGAGTATTTTGGAATCTACACATAGAATGCCGCAAAATCTGGATGCTGAGCAGGCAGTTTTGGGCTGTATGCTCATAGACAACAATGCGGCTATTTATATAATACAAGAACTTAACAAAAACAGCTTTTATTCAGAAGCACATAGAGTTATATTTGAAGCAATGGACAGTGTGCTCTCTAGACCCGACATCAACAACACTTTGGACGTGATAACACTTA
>CALAYY010000131.1 GCA_937895465.1 uncultured Clostridia bacterium
CACGTACAGGAGAACCGCCCCAACCGCCCCTTAGCGGCTATGCTGACGGTCTTACTTATGTGTTCTCTGACAGTGCAATAGAAGTACCTAATGCTCCTGGAGTAAAGATACATAATGCATGTACGGTTTATCTTGCAGCTGACAATTCCTTACGCGGCAAACCTAGTATAAAAAATGTAGTAAATAACTACGGCGGAGCAATCTTTGCACCTGTAAACCGTGCATTTATTACTGAATTTTGTGACCCTATTGATGAATTACCCCAAGTTCAAACAATAGACGGCAAGACGTTCAATACTGGAAAATACTCTGTTCCTCAACAAGTGAAATTGGTCTCTGCTATTGACGGCGAAATATGGTATACGCTTGATAGCAGCAGTCCGCTGCCTAGCAATCCAGCTGCTATCAAATATGACGGTGAGCCGATTTTAATTGGAGACTATGGCAGGGTAGTTGTGTTGTCTGTGATGATTGTTAATGGTGACAGTCTTTCTCAGGTTAAACAAATTTCCGTTGTTGTAAGTGATGACCTTGCTGTATTTCAGCCTACTAAGGCATCATCTTCTAATTCTGGAAATATAGGTCCGTCAGGCGCGGTAAATGGAATTACAGATAAAACTGCTGCTGGCTCTAGCACTTCTAGGGATCGTTGGCAAGCAGCATCTGCCTTTAATGAATGGTGGGCTGTTGATTTGGGGGGTACTCACAATATCAATGATATAAAAATCACATGGGACAGTCCGCGAAGCTGTGCATATACCTTTACAGTATATGTCTCGTCAGATGAAAGTGCATGGGACAATCCAGCGGATTTGTCTAGATGGACAGCGATTTGGACGGTGGAAAACCAATCTCAAGGAGAAACTATCAACGATATGCGGATTAATCAATTTGAGGCACAATCAGTAATAAACGGCAGATACCTAATGATTGTAGGAGTTAATACAGCTGGACCTAATTCTAATGGAAACACTACTAATTCATATCCATTTGCTATATGGGGATTTGAAGTTTTAGGAAATTAAATCGTAATCAAACAAAAGATACAAAGTGCAGAAACAAGCTATTGTCTTGTTTCTGCGCTTAGATTTTTTGGAACTCCTTGCTGTTACAACGATATAAAATGGGATTATGCTGAACACCGTTTCAAGCAATTTTTTGATAAAAGAGAAGGTAATAAATTAAAAATTATTTAAAGCATATTCAGAGGGGGTATATCCCGTTCTCTTTTTGAACAAGCGTGAAAAATAATTATAATCTGAAAAGCCTAGTGAATCCGCTATTTTTTTCAGGGAATAAACACCTTCAATTAATAACTGTTTAGCTTCATTAATTTTTAAATCTATACTGTAGTTGATAATAGATTTACCTGTTTCGTTTTTAAAGATGATATCGCAGTATGAAGGTGAATAAGAAATGACACGAGCTATATCTGTTAAGCTGATTTTTGAAGATATGTTTTGTTGGATATATCTTTGGATTTTTAATACTATGGGATTGGTGCTGGCTTTTATTAGTTTTATTTCAATTAAAAGCAGAAGGCTTTTTAGAATTGGTGTCAATACCTTCTCAACATCTTCATCATAATAATGGTTTTTTATTTCATCACATACTTTTATAAGCATACGTATTTCATTATTAACACCAGAATTAATGAACATAGGAAGTTTAATTTCAGTATCAGTTAAAAAGTTAAAGCTCACATAATCAACATTAGTTTTTGAAGCCTCTCTGTATCTTGTACTCCCATTGGGTAAAAAAAGAACATTACCTGACTTTAGTGCTATGTCTTTACCGTTAATTATATAATTTAATTCATTCTCTAATACAATAGTCAGATCGCAATAATTTATCTGAGCACTGTTTATAGCCATTGCCTTTTTGTTTTTGTTATGCCTGTAATAAATTAAATTTATTTTTGAATCATTGATTTTCATAATATAACAATTATAACAAAATAATGCTATAAATCAATTAAAATCAAAAGATTATGCATTGAATCTTTTAAAAATAATGCTATAATATTTATTAGATGAAAAAATATGAGTTGTTATGAAAGCTGATTTTAATACATGTTTAAAAGCAATATGTTTTCACGAAGAAAGTTTTTAAAACTTGTGAGAAGCTGCCATTGTTATAAATAATATTCAAGCAAAATTAAAGTATAGTCCTTTGGATAGGTTTTTATGAAAATCTAGTAGATAGAACATAATATTTATAACTGTTGAATATTGGCAGTATAGATAAGTCTGAAATCCAATCATTTGAAGTTCAAAAAAATGTAGATTTACTTGAAAAAATAGACTTAAACGTAAAACAAGAAGTTTTTATACAATAACCATAAAGAAGATAATAAGGTTTCAATTTTATGAATAATTTTTTTGATGATAAGTTGCTGCTATCTAATGATACAGCACAAAAGATATACAATAATATCAAAGATCTTCCTATAATAGATTATCATTGCCATCTAGATGAAAAGCAAATTGCAGAAAATAAAAGTTTTTCTGATATAGGCGAATTATGGCTTTCAACAGATCACTATAAATGGCGTGCAATGCGCCTTTGCGGTGTTGATGAATATTATATCACTGGGAAAGCAAGCTATAAAGACAAGTTCTTAAAATATGCCCAAATAATGCCTAAACTTATCGGCAATCCTTTATATTATTGGACACACATGGAATTAAAGACTGTTTTTGGCATTAACACACCTTTAAATATCAATACAGCTGAGCAAGTTTATATAAAAGCTAATCAGAAACTTAAAGATATCAATGTGCAGAGTATTTTAAAACAGTTTAAAGTAGAATATATAGCGACAACGGATGACCCTGTAAGTAACCTTGAACATCACGGTTTTTATAAAAATACATCAGTTGTGCCGACCTTTAGGCCAGACAGGATTTTCAAATGGGAAGATAATTATATAAAACAATTAGCGCAAAAAGCTGATATGGAAATTAATAATCTTGATGATTTAAAAAAAGCATATGAAAAACGATTGCTTTTCTTTATAACAAAAGGCTGTGTTCTTGCCGATCATGGCATGGATTTTTTGCCTTCAGAAGATATAGATGAAAATGCCGCAGAAAAATTATTTTTAAATAGAAAAAGATTAAACAGCATAGAACACCATAGCTTGTTTTCACATCTTATATATTTCTTAGCAGGTTTATATAAAAAGCATGGTTTAACGATGCAATTACATTTTGGAACATATAGAAACATTAATGAAAAAATGTTTAAAAGTATAGGTGCAGACAGCGGCATGGATGTGATGAGGTCATATGTTGATACAGATAAACTTGCCATATTTTTAAATGAGCTAAATTCAAGGGATTGGTTACCAAAAACTGTGCTTTACAGTCTTAACCCGTCTGCTATAAAAGCTATAGCTGTTATAAGCGGTGCATTTAAAGATGTTTTAGTGGGATCTGCTTGGTGGTTTAATGATACAGTGCAAGGGATTAAAGATCAATTATCAGTTATTGCCGAATATGCTGCTTTGGGCACAAATCTTGGAATGCTTACAGACTCCAGAAGTTTTACAAGCTATGTCCGATTTGATTTTTTCAGAAGAATTTTAGCCGATTATTTAGGCTGCTTGGTTAATAAGGGAGAATGTGATATAGATGCTGCAATATCTGTTGCACATGATATATGCTATAACAATGTAAAGGATTTTTTAAAGACATGAAAATGACATTTAGGTGGTATGGGGAAAAGGATAATGTATCACTAAAGTATATAAAGCAAATACCAAATATGAGCGGAGTAGTAACAGCCGTTTATGAAGTTCCAGTAGGTGAAGTCTGGACTGAAGAAAAGATAAAAAGGTTAAAAGAGCTATGCAATGATAATGGGCTTGAAATGGAAATAATAGAAAGCGTTCCTGTCCATGAAGACATAAAGCTTGGAAAAAGCACAAGGGACAAGTATATAGAAAACTATAAACAAACCCTAAAAAATCTTGGAAAGTATGGCGTAAAATGTGTTTGCTATAACTTTATGCCCGTATTCGATTGGTTAAGAACTGATTTGAAAACTAAAGACCCAAACGATGGCTCAAACAGTCTGACATATAAACACGATGAGCTTTTGAAACTTGACCCAAAAAACTTGTCACTTCCTGGCTGGGATGAAAGCTATACAAAGGACGAATTAAATGGGCTTTTGAATGAATACAAAGAAATAACACATCAAAAGCTGTTTGAAAACTTAGTTTATTTTTTGGAAGAGATAATGCCCGTTTGTGATGAAACTGGAATTAATATGGCAATCCATCCTGATGATCCGCCGTGGGATATGTTTGGTCTTCCCAGAATAATAACAAACGATGAGAGCTATCAAAACTGTTTAAAGCAGTTCCCAATAAGCATAACGGAATGACAATGTGTTCAGGAAGTCTAGGTGCAGGCAGATTTAATGACTTAAAACATATCATAGAGCAATATGCAGACAGAATTTATTTTGTTCATTTGAGAAACATAAAACTTGAGAATGATAAGGATTTTAAAGAAGTTGCGCACTATTCAGATTGTGGAAGTCTTGATATGTATATGCTTGTTAAAACTCTTGTTAACAATGGTTTTGAGGGATATGTACGTCCTGATCATGGACGAAATATTTGGGGTGAAGACGGAAAACCCGGCTATGGATTATATGACAGGGCATTAGGTGCAGCATATCTAAACGGATTGTTTGAAGCAGCAAAAAAGGAGAAAAATATAAAATGAAATTACCGTATAAGATTAATTTAGAAGATAAGATTATAGCAATAACCGGTGCAGGGGGAGTCTTGATGAGTGAGTTTGCTTGCGCGCTTAGTGAGTGCGGAGCAAAAGTTGCACTTTTGGATATCAATGAGCAGGCTGTTAATTCAGTTGCCCAAAAAATAGGCGACAATGCTTTAGCCGTAAAGTGCGACTGTCTTAATAAAGAAAGCGTAGAAAACGCTAAAAGAGAAATAAACAATAAGTTTGGAAAGGTTAATTTTTTAATTAACGGCGCGGGCGGAAACAGTCCCAAAGCAACATGTGATAATGAGTATATGACTCCTGACTTAAACGGTGCCAAAACTTTTTTTGATTTGGATATCAGCGGAATAAAATTTGTGTTTGACTTAAACATCACTTCAGCGTTTATAGTAACTCAAGTTTTTGCTAATGATATGGTCAAAACAGGCGGGAACATAATTAACATATCTTCTATGAATGCATACAGACCGTTGACCAAAATACCGGCTTACAGTGCGGCAAAAGCTGGGGTTTCAAACTTTACACAATGGCTTGCAGTACATCTTGCACCATGTAATGTCAGGGTGAATGCTATAGCACCTGGATTTTTTGTAACTAATCAAAACAGAGCATTATTGTATAATCAGGACGGAACACCTACAGCCAGAACAGGAAAAATACTTTCCCATACACCTCTTAACCGTTTTGGAGAAACAGAGGATTTAATAGGGGCTCTTTTGTGGCTTGCTAGCGACCAAGCAAGTGGTTTCGTCACGGGTCAAGTTATTGCCATTGACGGTGGGTTCTCTGCTTATAGCGGTGTTTAAAACAGCCTAAAAATAAAGTCATTTTTATCAGAAAATATATTACAGGAGAAAAAAATGAACAAGTTAGATGTAATTCAAAAAATAGGACAAGCAAAGCTTTTACCGGTTGCAGTTATTAAAAGCCTTGAAGATGCCAAAGCATTACTTGACGCAATAACAGCAGGCGGGCTTGACATCATCGAAATTACCTTTCGTACTCAATGTGCGCCCGATGCTATTAAGTATGCTGTGAAGAATTATCCCGAGATGTTAACTGGCGCTGGTACAGTTATAAATACTGAACAGGCAAAAAATGCAATTGAATGCGGCGCTAAGTTTATTGTCGGCCCGGGATTTTCAGCGGAAGTTGCTAAAGTTTGTCAAGAACATTCTATACCGTATTTTCCTGGTTGCGTAACACCCACAGAGATAATGGCTGCTCTAAGCTGCGGCATTGATATTATCAAGTTTTTTCCTGCTCAAGAGTTTGGCGGACTTAAGACAATCAATTCTTTAAGTGCGGCATTTAAGGATGTTAAGTTTATTCCTACTGGCGGTATTAACAATGACAACCTTATTGATTATATCAATAATCCAAAAATATTTGCATGCGGCGGCAGCTGGCTTTTGAAAGGAACTTTAAAAGAGATTACACAAAATGTCAGCAAGGCTGTAAAGATAGTGAAAGGAGAAGATTAATAGAAATGGCAAAAGTAATAACCTTTGGTGAAATAATGTTAAGGCTGGCGCCTGAAGGATATACAAGATTCTTGCAGGCAGATAAGTTTAATGCAACTTACGGCGGAGGTGAAGCCAATGTTGCGGTAAGTCTTAGTAATTATGGAATTGATG
>CALAYY010000132.1 GCA_937895465.1 uncultured Clostridia bacterium
CCTTGCTTTTGGAAGACTTGTTTAAACTGGCTATCAGATTAGCAGGCTTATCTTTTTTGCCAAAAGTTGAAACAAGTCTTCCAAAAGCAAGGCTCAAAAAATCCAGCTTGCCTGTTCCAGATAAAACAAATGCTTTAACATCTTCTGCACTATCCGTCTGAATATACTTTTGCGCCAAAAATGAACCATAGCTATGCCCTAATATAATAATTGGAAGTTTATATTTGATTTTAAGATAGTCTGTAATCTCACGCTCATCTGAAAGTGTCTTTTCAAAGATATCATAATCGGCTTTTCCAACCAATTCTCTTGAGCCAGCCGTAAGCCCATGCCCCCTATGGTCTTCCCCTACGACTATAACACCCTTAGAATTACAAAACTGTGCAAAGTCCTCGTATCTGCCCATATGCTCATTCATTCCATGAATAAGCTGAATAACGCACCGAGCATTAGCTGTTTCTGACACAGCCAAATTTAGACGAGTACCGTCGCTTGCAACAAACCATTCCCTTTGCATAAAATATTACCCCCTAAAATCAACTTTTAATCTATTTTATACTTTGAATTATTCTGATTTTAAAAGTCTCTGAGCATTGCCTCCCAAAATCAAATCCAAGGATTTTTTGGGTATGTTCATATTATAATATTGCAGCAAATCGTCTGACTGATCCGCCCAAGGCGCATCCGTTCCAAATAAGATATATTCATGATTATGATAGTCTAATACTCTTTGAATTTCATCAGGTTTCATAAGTGTAAACGCAAAAGACGTATCAATGGATATTGTTTTACCCATTAGATATTTTTCAAATTCTTCTTGATACCCTTCCCCGCCCAAATGAGCAGCAACAATTCTAGGGGTGTTAAATGCTTCAACTAGATTTTTCATGCGCTTAGGAGGCGAATTGCCGTTGTCAGGTATGGCACGGTCAAGTCCCATGTGGAACATTAAAATCATATTTTTGGTCAACGCATATTCATACACCTTCATCATATTAGAGTCATCTATGGTATAAGATTGATAATGCGGATGAAATTTGAGTCCCAAAATGCGATTTTCACACAGTCTGTTTATTTCACTTTTATAATCTTGATAGTAAGGATGAATACTTCCAAAGGGTATAAGTTCTTTATGTTTTAAACATTCTATGGCAAAGTTATTAACTTTTTGGGTCTGCTTAGCATTAGTGGCAATATTAGCTACTATCGAACGGTCAATACCCGCTTCTTGCATTGACCTTATAAGTCCGCCTACAGAACCGTCAAAAGCCGGATAAACCTTGCTCTTTATAGATATTTCAGCAATCGCTTTTACATATAGATTGTCAGGAAAACAATGTGTATGAAAATCAATTATCATTATGTACCTCTGTTTTAATTCTATTTTAAATACGCATTTATGTCAAATGGTAATGCCAATAATAAGCCAATACCGATATTTTTACCGTACAAAATACTGATTTTGAATAAATATAAAGTCATTTACAAAGGACTTTATTTGCGTTATAATATCAAAGAATAAAACGGAGGTATTATGAAAGCATTTTTAGCTTTACAAAACGGTGAGGTTTTTGAGGGCGTTTCTGCAGGTGCAGCAGGTGAAGCAATCGGCGA
>CALAYY010000133.1 GCA_937895465.1 uncultured Clostridia bacterium
TAGAAGGCTTGACTGGCAGGGTTTTATCAGAACTTAAGCATGTTGCTATTTTTCCTGCATCGCACTATGCTGTCGAACAGCAAAAGTTAGAGGATGCATTAAAAAGAATAGACCATGACAAAGAAATCCAAGAGGATATATTCAAACAAAAAGGCAAACTCATAGAAGCCCAAAGAATAAAAGAAAGAGTTAATTATGACCTAGAAATGTTAAGGGAAATGGGTTTTTGCAGCGGGATAGAAAACTATTCAAGGTATTTTGACGGCCGCAATGCTGGGGAACCTCCTTTTACATTATTGGATTATTTTCCTAAGGATTTTATTTTGTTCATAGATGAGTCGCATATGTCTGTTCCTCAGATTAGAGGAATGTATCTCGGTGATGTGGCCAGAAAGACCAATCTTGTTGAGTACGGATTTAGATTGCCCTCAGCTTATGACAACAGACCGCTCAATTTTAAAGAGTTTAATAATCGCATAGGTCAGATAGTTTATTTGTCTGCAACACCTGCCGATTACGAAATGGAAAAGGCCGATTTGGTAGCCGAACAACTTATAAGACCGACAGGATTAATTGACCCCGAAATAGAAGTAAGACCTATAAAAGGTCAGATTGATGATCTTATAAGTGAGATTAATAAAACGGTTTCAAATAATTTTAGGGTGCTTGCAACAACTCTTACAAAAAAGACCGCAGAAAATTTGACTGACTATCTGGTAAATTTTGGAATCAAAGCACGGTATCTGCACAGTGAAATAGACACATTGGAGCGTATAGAGATAATAAGTTCTTTAAGAAAGGGTGAGTTTGATGTTTTGGTCGGAATTAACTTGTTAAGAGAAGGACTTGATATGCCCGAAGTTGCGCTTGTAGCAATTTTGGATGCCGATAAAGAAGGTTTTTTGCGAAGTGATCGTGCCATTATTCAGACAGTGGGAAGAGCCGCAAGAAACTCCGAAGGCAGGGTAATACTATATGCAGATAAAATTACAGATTCGATGAAACGGGCAATGGACGAAACTGCCCGCCGCCGTAAAATACAGATGGAATATAACAAGGAGCATAATATTGTTCCTAAGACAATAATAAAAGATATAACCAACACATTAGAAATAACCAAAAAGACAGACACTACAGCTAATATTAAGACTGAGGATATCCCCAGAGAGCTTGAAAAATTAAAAGTTATGATGGATCTTGCCAGTAAAAGCCTTGACTTTGAACAGGCAATAATAATAAGAGATGAAATAGCAAAATTAAGAAAAAGGCTAAAAAAATGAATAACGAAAAACAAAACAGCATTATTATAAAAGGTGCAAAAGAAAACAATCTAAAAAATATTGACCTTACTATTCCGAGAAACCAAATGGTGGTATTTACGGGCATTTCGGGCAGCGGTAAAAGCACGCTTGCTTTTGATACCATTTTTGCCGAAGGTCAAAGGCGTTATGTTGAGAGTTTGTCTTCTTATGCAAGACAATTTTTGGGTCAGATGAATAAGCCCGATGTCCAATCCATAGAAGGGCTTTCTCCATCTATCAGTATTGACCAAAAGACTACTTCAAAAAACCCCCGTTCTACAGTAGGAACGGTTACCGAAATTTATGACTATCTTAGGCTTCTTTATGCCAAAACAGGCGTAGTTCATTGCCCTAATTGCGGAAAAGAGATTACCCGTCAGACTATTGACCAGATAGTTGACCGTATTATGGCTATGGGAGAGGGGGCTAAGATTTTGGTGCAGTCTCCTGTAATCAGAGGCAAAAAGGGCGAATACACCAAGATGTTTGAATCC
>CALAYY010000134.1 GCA_937895465.1 uncultured Clostridia bacterium
TTGTAGATTGACGGTAATAATATGTAGTATGAACACAAAAGCAAAATTTTTGATTTTAAATGAAAAAGATCAACTGGTTGCAAAAGCCGAAGCTGAATGCGGCGGAGTGTGCGTAATCAACGGACTGGAGCTGGGTAAGTATAAGCTAATACAATATTGCGCTCCATGCGGATTAAAATGCTGTGAGGCTATTTAATTTGAACTTGACCGTTTGGGATGCACGAGAATATTGGATGTACCTGCTGGCGTACCCAGTCAAAACACAAGTCAAAAGAAAATTGATTTTTGCACGTGTGCCAATGTGGCAATAAGAATATTCAGCTAGATTACCAAAAGAAAAGGCGGCTAAATTTTAGCCGCCTTAAGTTTATTTTGCCAGATTAACCATTGCATCTTTATATATATCCACTAATTTTTTTAGGCTTTCTATTGATATGCACTCGTCAGCATTATGTATTTTGGCAACCTCTCCTGGAAAAGTCGGACCAAAAGCTACACCGTTTTTTAAAAATCTCGCATAAGTGCCGCCGCCTGTAATTATGCCTTTTGAATCAGTTTGTCCTGTAAACTTTTCATAAGAAGCAAGTAAGGTTTTGACAAGTTTACTTTCAGGGTCAGCATATAGATAAGGCATACGATGAGTAATTTCAAATCTTGCACCCTTAAACAAATCTTTCAGGCGGTTTATTATAGTATCAGTATCCTGAGGAATAGGGCATCTAAAGTCCAGTGCTAATTCCAAAGTGTTATAATCTTTGTTATAATTGGCTGTGCCGACATTAAGTGCCTGTTTGCCGCTTCTATCCTCATCGTCAATATAGACGCCCATATTCTTGCAAGCATCCTCATTGAGAAGATAGTGCTTTATAGATTTTGTAACACCCCAAGCCCCAATATCCGTCAAGAATTCAAAAACTTTCCAAACAGCGTTTTCTCCTTCTTCGGGAGTGCTGCCATGAGCCGAAACACCTGAAAATTTTAGATTTAATATATCCTTATCTTCACTTGTTTGTGCCTTATGTTTATCAACAAGTTCAGAATAATACTCAGGCAATATAGATTTTTTGATTTTGAATTCTGCTTTGGCAGGAACCATATTAGGTCTTAAACCAGCCTTAAGCTCCAAAACATTATCAGACCAAAACTTATCCATAGGGATATATGCCTTGAGCTGTAAAATAGTCTTTTCACATGATATAAGCGGAAAATCTGAATCTGGAGAAAAACCTATTTCAGGCATTCTGTCAAGACTTATATAGTGCTTCATGCATTCGCTTCCGCTTTCTTCATCACAGCCGACTATAAGCCGCAAGGTCTTGTTAAGCTTGATACCCTCATCCTTTATCTGTTTTAAGGCATATAAGACAGCCAAAGTAGGACCTTTATCATCAACTGTACCTCTGCCATACAAATTTCCCTCAAACACTTCTCCTTGCTCATGCGTCCAGCCATCGCCTAAGGGCACAACATCGTTATGAGTCAAAATGCCTATAACTTCTTGTCCAGTTCCATATTCTATCTCGCCTGCATATCCATCTATATCCCTTACGGTAAGTCCGAAGGACTTAGCAAGGCTCAAAATATAGTCAAGCCCTTCTCTTATCTTTTTGCCAAAAGGTGCGTTGACTTCAGGGTCGCTTTTTACCGTTTCAATCTTTACATACTCTGTCAGTGTCTTTACAATGTCTTTCATTTTGTTATCCTATAATTAAAATTTGACCGTTATCTTGACAAGATAACTCAATAATATTAATATTAATTAAACCAATGCATTTAATTTTATTAATTATTTTTTTACATAAACTGTTAAATGCGTTATACTACATAAGGTCAAACAGGAGCAAGGACTTTTGAAAAAGGTCAATCCTCACGGGGGACACCGTGAACGCACAAGAGAGGAACTAAAAAATCTAGGTGCAAACAGTTTTTACGACCACAAATTATTGGAGGTCTATCTGTATCCGTTTATTCCCCGAAAAGACACCAACGAAATAGCTCATGCACTGCTTGATACCTTTGGCTCATTAAAAAATATTATTTATGCTGATTGGAAAGAATTGACTCCTATAAAAGGTATGACAGAGATTGCCGCTCTCAATATATCCTTGTTGCCTGAGATTATAAAAAGGGTTAATTATCAATATGAACTGGCAGCAGAAAGGATTGACAACTTTTTGCAGGCAAAAAACATAGCAATAGCAAGTCTTTCAGACAAGCCAAAAGAAGAAGTATTGCTTATCTGTCTGGATACTTCGGGAAAAATAGTGCGAAAACGCATTATTTCGCAAGGCGGTCTTAACGAGGCCTATGTCAATCCCCGTACGGTTTCAGAAGAAGCATTTAGGTTTTCGGCAGATAAGATTTTGATTGCACATAACCATCCATCGGGTATAGCAGAGCCGTCCAAAAATGATTTGGATTTTACAGTAAGTCTGACGCTTGCGCTTGCTTATTTGGATATAATATTGATAGACCATATCATCGTGGCAAAAAACGATGCTTACAGTTTTAAAAAAGAAGGGCTTATCGCCAAAGCGTTAAGTGAACATATAGACAAGCTGCCTCAAAAGGTAGTAGCTGATATAAAGAAGGAGACTAATTTATGGTAAGAACTAGATTTGCACCCAGCCCCACAGGTTATATGCATATAGGCAATTTAAGAACAGCATTATATGCGTATTTGTTTGCCAAGGCTAATAACGGCAAGTTTATTTTGCGTATTGAAGACACAGATATAGAGCGTACAGTTAAGGGTGCAATAGAGGTTATTTATAACACATTGCACCAAGCGGGCTTAGACTATGATGAAGGGCCGGATATAGGCGGAGACTTTGGACCGTATATTCAGACCCAAAGAAAAGACATATACAATGAATATGCCCATAAGTTAGTGGAAACAGGTGCGGCATATTATTGTTTTTGCACCAAAGAAAGACTTGAAAAGTTAAGAGAAAGCGGCGCACAAAAATACGATAAGTATTGCCTCAAAATACCGTTAAAAGAGGCTAGGGCAAGGATTGCTAACGGCGAGCCTTATGTAATAAGACAAAACATTCCCTTAGAAGGCGTTTCTTCTTATAATGATTTGGTCTTTGGGGAAATCAGCGTAGATTACAAGGATCTGGAGGATAATATTTTGTTAAAGTCCGACGGTATGCCGACATATAACTTTGCCAATGTGGTTGACGACCATCTGATGAACATCAATTATGTGATAAGAGGTGCAGAGTATCTAACATCTACCAACAAATATAATCTAATATATGATGCTTTTGGATGGGAACGTCCCAATTATATCCACCTTCAGCCCATAATGAAAGATGCTTCACACAAACTATCTAAGCGTACAGGCGACGCAAGCTTTGAGGATTTTTTAAAAAAGGGATATTTGAGCCAAGCAATCATCAATTATATTGCGCTTTTGGGTTGGAGTCCTAAGGACAATAGAGAAAAGCTGTCGTTTGAAGAATTGAAAGAATTGTTTTCAATAGAAGGATTATCCAAGTCGCCTTCTATCTTTGATGAACCAAAAATGCGCTGGCTCAACTCTCTATATATCAAAGAACTGCCTGCTGATGAGTTTGCTTCTTTGGCGGCGCCATATTATGATACCTTAGGCTTTGAGGGCAAATACGACTACAAAAAGCTTAACAATCTTTTGCAGCCTAGATTAGAAATATTTTGTGAAATAGCAGAAAAAACAAGCTTTCTCAATGAGTTTGATAATTTTGACCTAACTTTTTTTGAAAACAAAAAGTTAAAAACAGATGCAAGCGTTGCCAAAGAGGTTTTGCCTAAATTATTAGACAGGATGCAAAATATTCAGTCTTACGATAACGTCACGCTGTTTTCTGACCTGCAAGGATTGGCTGCCGAACTTAATATAAAAAGCGGTGCGCTGTTTTGGATAATGCGTATAGGGCTTACAGGTGCTTCGGTTACGCCTGGCGGAGCAACTGAAATGGCAGAGCTGTTGGGAAAAGAACAGTGCCTGACAAGACTAAAAAAAGTTATTGAAAGATTAAATTAAAGCCTAATTTCTTAATATTCAGCCCTAATCTTTTTTTAGATTGGGGCTAAATGGAAGCCCTTACAAACCCAAATTTCTTGACAAAAATTATGTGTTTTAATATACTATAATAACGCTGTTTATGCAGCTGTTATGCACCCATAGCGCAATTGGATAGAGCGTTTGGCTACGGACCAAAAGGCTAGGGGTTCGAGTCCCTTTGGGTGCACCAAAAAAAGACGGTTTTTGACCGTCTTTTTTGATATAAAAAAACACTTGTTTGGAGTGTAAAATACTGTTTTTTCTATTCGTGGGTAGAGTTATCTCTAATGGCTAAAGTATCTTTTCTTTTGTTCTGGTTCAAAGGTAGGTGTTTTTGCTTTGTGCTTTTTACTTCAGGACTGCGTAAAAAGTACTGCGATCTAGCGTATATCCGCTATTGACTTTTTTGTGTTTTCGCATATAATATTATTAAGTTCTAATGAACAATAGGTGAAAATCCTATCTCAGCAAACCCGGGTTTAACTCGGGTTTATTTTTATTTCCACAAAAAAGGCTGTTGAAAAAATTGCAAATAATCCAACGGCACGCTAAAAAGCGTGCCGTTGAGATTTTAAGATTAAAATGATTACAATTACTCGTTATCCTGAGTGCTATTTTTGTTCTGGTTTTTGTTTTGGTTTTTGTTCTGGTTCTTGTTCTGATTTTTGTTTTCGTTTCTGTTTTCGTTTCTGTTCTCGTTTCTGTTTTCGTTTCTAGCACAATTTTTCTGTCTGTCGGGCATTATAATTCATCTCCTTTTTATTTTTTTTGCAAAACTTTTGTCCTGCAATGCTAGTATTTACATCAAATCAAAATTATAAACCTAACAATATTAACCAAGCCAAAAAAATTAATTTGTTTCTAATGTAATTTAAATATATCTCTAATAATACTATGATATAATAAAGCTAATTTAAACACATGGGGGTTATTATGGCAAAAAAAGGCAATTGCTGTTTGGCAGCATTTTTGATAGTAATCATACTTCTTGGAGGTACTGTTGCAGCGGGATATTTTGGCGGCAATTACGCACTCAAAAAGTATCTGGGCGATGAAGGCGAATTGATTCAGATGGGAATCAATAATTGGGGAGATCTTTTTAATTTTATTTCAGGCACTAACAAGCTATTAAAAGAAGAACCAGAAATATCTGAACAAGATAAGCCCAGTCAGCAAAACCTTGATTCTGCGCATGAAGAATTGGAAAGCGCAATAATAGGCTATGAGACGGGAACTTCATTGTTAGATTCTCAAGGGGCTTTGGCATTTAAGGCGCCGCTAAAGCTTACAGGCGGTCAGCTTGCGGCATTAATTAATAACGAATTGACTTCAATGGAAGAAAACTCCGGCATAAAATTGACTGTGGCTCAAGTCAAGCTAGAGGTTGACCCTGATGATAATGATTTTTGTATAATTACTATGACCTTAGCTATAGACAAAGACGATATCATCAAGCCTATAGAAGACGGTCTTGGACCTTTTGCAAGCATAGTCACTAATGCTCTTGGAAAATATATTTACATTACTTCTGTTAACAGGTACCATGCAGTTTCGGGCGAAATTTCGGTTGATTCTGCTTATACGGGAAGCAACTTGTTTATAGGCAACGGAAGCGGATCGGCTATTAATGAACAGATTGTGGGCTTATTGGTCTCATTATTTGGAGCGAGCGATAAAAATGAGCTTAATTCAAATCTTGGCAATGTTGTAATCAGTGCTGTTAACAGTGTAGGCAAGGTTTCTTTTGAACAGAGCAATAATATAAGCTATATAGTGTTTGATAATCACCGTAACAGTGAGTTGATTGCAAAGTTGGCTGTTGTTGCAGAAATTAATCTGGCTGATTATGCGAATCTTGATGAAGCCAATAAAACTGTACTAAGTGATATTAAGACCCAAGCCAATAATACACTTGCAACCTTAGCTTCTACCGAGCTTAGCGACACATCCACACCTACCTTATCTAATGTTCAGAGCACAATCAATAGTATTGAACTTGATAACACCAATTTTAAAACTGATTATCAAGCTAATCCAGCAACAGTTGATTTGACATCTTTTCAAAACAATATCAATGTTTTGACAGCATTATTTGCATAAATTCAAATAAGAGCATAACAATTATCAGATAAAAACCGCTTTAAAAATTATAAAGCGGTTTTTGTCTTTTTAACTCTTTTTATAGGTTTATTTATCAGGTACTAATTCATCAGCCCTTTCTCATAAGATATAAACAACTCATTTTTTAATAACTTATTTTCTTAAGGGGAAGGCAATGAAAGATTTTTCCAAAAACAGACTGAGAAGGTTGACAGCAATATTACTTATAATATTTGCTGTATTTTTTATATCGTCATGCAGGTCAGAGCTTCAAAAGGCGTCAAAAAATCTTACTACATATACAATTACAGCAAGCTATGACGAATACACCCAAACAATAACCGCATTTCAAAAAGTGAAGTATGTCAATAATAATGAAGTGCCTTTGGACGAATTGAAATTTCATCTATACCCCAATGCTTTCAGACAAGGTGCTAAGATTAAGCCGATAAGCCAAAGAGAAAGCCTTGTTCAAAAAGCTTACCCAAACGGCGAAAGTTATGGCGATATAATAATCAATAAGGTTTTTGTTTCGGGAAAAGAAAGTGATTTTACAATAGGCGGAGAAGACCGCAACATTATGACCGTAAAATTTCCTATGGAGCTGTATCCTGAGGCTTGCTTTACTATAGAATTTGATTTTGTATTACGGCTTGCCAATACTCCGCATAGGCTTGGATATACTGATAAGTGTGTTAATCTTGGCAATTGGTATCCTATCGCATGCGTTTATAAAAACGGCGATTTTGTCACTTATGCATATTACGCTAACGGTGATCCGTTTTTTTCTGAAGCCGCCAATTATAATGTTGAACTTACTCTTAACAGTGATTTTTTTGTCGCATCATCCGGCAGAAATGTCGGAACTGTACTAAGCGGAAACACCAAAACATTAAAATACGAGGCACTGGCTGTAAGAGACTTTGCTTTTGTGTTAAGCAAACAGTTTTCAACCATAAGCGCAACAGCAGGTAACATAAGCGTTACATATTTTTATTATGATGACCTTGAAGCGGGAACCTCTTTAAAAGCGGCAGTTGATGCGGTCAATACCTTTACTGCGATGTTTGGCAGCTTGCCGTATTCTCATCTCAATGTAGTAAAAACACCCTTTATTTACGGCGGAATGGAATATCCCAACCTTATATATATATCAGATAGTGTGGTTGACAGGGACGCCTATTTAGAAACTATAATCCACGAAACAGCACATCAATGGTGGTATTCTTTGGTGGGCAATGACCAAGTAAAACACGGCTGGCTGGATGAAGGACTTACAGAATATACCACGACAGTTTTTTATGAAAAAAACCCCTCTTATAATCAAAACC
>CALAYY010000135.1 GCA_937895465.1 uncultured Clostridia bacterium
ACAGGCGGTGCTGCATATGAGGGATTAGTCCGTAATATACTTAAAGCCCCAAACAGCCCTGCTGTAGTACTGGTTATGAGTGTGTTTCGTGATATGGGCACCAAACAAGACTTATATATCCCTATTGGTGCAGCTTACGGATTGCCGACAATAAGCATAAAAAATGCAATTAAACCAAAGCTTGATGGAAAAATTTTGAGTCTTGACCAATTCTTTGCAGATATTTATCACCCTAATGATGCAGGTCATAAGATAATGGCGGATTGTCTCAATAATCTTTTTGATACAATTAATAAAGAAGAAAAAGCTGCAATGGATGTAAGTTTTCCTGCCAAGCCTGTCATTAGCGATAGATTTGAAGGGCTCATTCAAATAGATAATTCACTCACAGACGAAGATTTTACGGCTTTGGGAATAACATTTAACAAAGGCACATTCACGGGTGTTGATATTCATACAGGAATATTGCAAGAAGATAATAGAGATAAAGCACCGCAAAACTTTATGAATGTCCCTGTAAACGGACTAAGTCAAGCTATGGAGATAAAAGTTAAAGCAAAGAATTTTATGTTTGTTTATAAAGCAAACGGAACAAACACCATTAACTTTGGATTAGTTGAAATCTATGTTGATAATGTAAAGCAGAATGTAAACATCAGTCATGGCGGCGGATGGAATCAAGCTATCGAAATTGAGTTGTTTAACAATAAAACAGCGACAGAACACACAATCAAAATAGTCATGACTGATAGCGACAAAAATAAGCCATTTACTATACTCTCGATGGGTTATACTCCGTAAAACATCACGTGCTTATTAAGTTGTCAAAAATAATATTCAAAACGATAATTCAACATAACATTATTAAGATTTTCGTTTAAAAGATAGGGGCGGTCAGCAATTACCGCCCCTTATCTAAAAAAAGAAAATCAAGCATGCGAAAACTTTAATAAGTTAAAATAGAGAACTCTTTATTGAAATTAGAAAAAAAGTGTGTTATACTCGATAAAAACCAAAATGTAGTTAGAATCTGGCGTATTTGGTTAGCGCGTTTTTATTCATAATGCTTTTATTAATGCATTGAGTATAATATTTTACCCCAAATGAGTAAACGAGATACATGGAAAAGATAAGAATCGCGATTATAGAGGATTCAGAAGAAGCTTCAGATTTGCTGATGAATTACTTAATGAGATATGAAAAAGAAAAGGACTGCGATTTTGATGTTCGCAGGTTTTGTGATGCAACTACATTTTTGGGAAGCTACAACCATTATTTCGACTTGCTTTTTATGGATATAGAGCTTCCAGACGGCAACGGTATGGAGGTTGTTGCGAAGCTCAGGGAAAAGGATAAGGAAGTTATGGTTATTTTTGTAACCAATATGTCGCAATACGCGATAAAGGGTTATGAGGTTAACGCATTTGATTTTGTAGTAAAACCTATTGTGTATAGTATTTTTTCGGTAAAGCTTACAAGTGCTATCGAAAATATGAGACAAAAGCGTGGTAAGAATATTTGGATTTCCAATAAAGACGGCAAAATACGTATACATACCTCCAGACTAAAGTACATTGAAGTCGTGCAACATGTATTAACTTTTCATACTCTGGACGGTGATTTTAAGCAGAGCGGCTCATTAAAGATGTTTGAAGAGGAGCTTGCAGACGAACCGTTCTCTTTATGTAACAGATGCTATCTTGTCAATCTCAAGTTTGTTAGTGCTGTAAAGCAATTTGATGTTTATTTAGGCAATGAGAGATTGCAGATTTCAAGATTGAAGCGTAATGCCTTTATGAAAGCTCTAAATGACTACCTTGCCTAAGAGGATTAAGCATTGATTTTTTCTAATTTATTTCTATACAAGATTCTTTTTATTGCAGAAATTATTATTGCAGAATTTTTATTTACCTTTTACTTAAAAAAAAGAAAAAATTTTGTATTAAGGTTTTCTGGCGGAGTGGCGGTAATGGTGGGATTAGCTGCAGTTTTTCCCGTTTTTGCTAATAATGCATGGTATTTGTCAGCTATGTTTTTGGTTTTATTTGCCATAAGCATTCTAATGTTGAAGTTTTGTTATGACGAGCCATGGGTAAATCTATTCTTTTGCGCTATGGCATCATATACCTTGCAGCATTTTACATATGACCTTGCAAATCTTGTACTTTCACTTATTGCTTGGGGGAGAAGCCCTATACTCGGTATGTATAGTGATAGTCATATTAATTTAAGATTTTTTAGCAAAGAAGGTGTTTTTTATATCCTGGTTTATCTGCTATGCTATGTTTTATCTTATTGGCTGATGTATGCTTTTTTTGGCAGAAAAATCAAGAAAGGCCAAAACATGAGAATAAAAAGTCTTTCAATGCTTTTTTTGATTGGTGCAGGTCTTCTTACCGATATTGTCCTCAACTCTTTTCTAATTTATGTCGATATGGTTTTTATAGGCTCTATCATCAATTACTTGACCAATATGCTTTGTTGCACACTACTTCTGTATGCTCAATTCAGTTTGCTTTTAACAAAAGAACTTACCAATGAATTGGAGTTTGTACATAAACTATGGCATCAGGAGAAAGAACAGTATTTTATCACCAAAGAAACCATCGACATAATCAATCTAAAATGCCATGATATGCGGCACCAGATCCGTCAAATAGGCAAGGACAAACATATTGAAACTGAAACAATCAAGGAAATTGAAAATTCTATATCGTTATATGACTCCATAGTCAAAACAGGCAATGAAGTCCTAGATATAATACTCAGTGAAAAAAGCTTAAGATGTCATAAGAATGGTATTGTCCTTACTTGCATAGCTGATGGAAAACTGCTTAATTTCATGCAGGTGGCCGATCAATATTCGCTTTTTGGTAATGCGCTGGATAACGCAATTGAAGCTGTGCTTAAGATAGAAGACAGCAGCTACCGTATAATTGGATTAAAGATGCATGCCGTGGGGGAATTGATCACAATTAATGTTAAAAACTCATTCTTAGGAAAAATCGAATATGATGAATATGGTTATCCGCTGACAACCAAGGAAGACTCTGTTTATCACGGTTACGGACTTAAAAGTATTTCTTATGTGGTCGATAAATACGATGGCAACCTTTCTTTTGCAATAAAGGACAATGTATTTAATTTAAATATACTTATCCCGATACCGTAAACAGAGTTATGTAAAGAAATTACAGAATAAGAAAAGAAAATACACGAATAAGCAGTTGATATTGACTATCAACTGCTTATTTATTATAGTTGAAAAAGCTATTTGAAGTTATTAGACAACTTAGGAGGAGACTAATGAATGAAAAAAAAAGGCAGAAAATGATGCTTGAAAAACTGCCATATGGTATTTTTTCGGGAGCATGCGCAATGTTTGTTTTTTTTGCAACATTGGCGCTTATTGCTGCTTATTTAATTCTTTCAGGTATTGCAGCACAAACTAGCGATACTGTATCATTTTTTGAAAGCAGTTGGCAGATTGCTTTATTTATTTTTGACATCATCTTTTTTATAGCAATGATTGGTACTTTTGTTATGTATGTTCTTAAAGCAAAAGGTTTTTTCAGTAAAGGATCAGCTTTAGAAGAACAGCTTAAAGAGAACTTAATTCAGCATGAAAACAAAACAAACAAAACTGAAGAAGTTAATAGTATAAGAGAGGGAAGAAATTAATCTATGAAAGTATTTAAAAAATCTGTTTGGACAATGCTCTCGATTTTCTTTGCGATTTTATTAGCGGTTTTAATCGTGGGCTCTAGTATTGCAAACGAAAATCAGGCTGCAATAAATGGAGTGCTTGGAATAAATGCTTATAAAAAAGTGGATGTTGATGAAGGTGAAGAGAAGGACACTGAATACTATAAATCAAATTTTTACACTTCGGAGGGCTCTTATGATGATAAAGCCATGCGTGAAAACTCTGAAAAGGTTGCATTGCAAGCTGCAGTTGAAGGCAGTGTACTTTTATGGAATGATAATAATGCGCTTCCGCTTAAGACGCAATCTTTAGTAAACATGTTCGGAATATCGACTATGGTTGATAATTGGAGTATTCCATCAAGACATTTTCTGATACAAGGCGAAGGCTCGGGAATGATGTATGATCAGGACCCAGGTATTATTAGAAAAAACAGCTTATCGAAAGAGCTTGCTGATAAAAATATTTCGGTTAATCAAAAGCTTGTTGAACGGTATAACACTATATCAAGCACATACCGCAAATCACTCTCTAGAAATAGTGACTTAAGCTATAAATTTGGCTTAAATGAGGCACCTTGGTCTGCTATCGAATCAACCGTTAACGATTCTGTAAACGGTGGATCAGCAGTAATGATTATCTCGCGTAACGGCGGAGAGTATAAGGATATACTTGTAGGCAGTCAATATGTTTCAAATACATTTATCGATGAATATAACTATTTGGATTTATCTATAGAAGAAGCAGATGTTTTAACAAATCTAAAAAGGTTAAAAGGCGATGGAAAGATTTCTAATATTATCTTGCTTATAAATGCCGCTAACCCCGTGCAATTTATGCATATACGCAATGATTACGATATTGACGCATGTGCGTTTATAGGTATGGGTGGAACGATGTCGTTTGCTCAGATTGCAGAGCTACTTACAGCACAAAACGATGACTATCTGCTTTCAGGGCATTTAATGGATACATTTGTTTATAGTGCTCAATCAGCACCTGCATTTGAAAACTATGGAAATTTTACATGGACAGATTATTCAAACGAATTACCTGATCTAGCACAAGAAAATAAAAGTGAAAACAATACCCACAATACAAAATATGTCGTCTATCAAGAAGGCATATATGTAGGCTACAAATATTACGAAACAAGATACGAAGATGCTGTTCTCGGCAGGGGAAATGCTACATCCGAAAAGGGCGTAAAGGCAGGCAACGATAATTGGTCTTATAAAGACGAGGTAGCATTCCCATTTGGCTATGGATTAAGTTATACAGATTTTAAATATTCAGATTATAAAGTAGTCAAGGGTCAGGACGGTAACAGCTACGATGTTTCTTTGACAATAAAAAATATAGGTGCCTTATACTCAGGCAAGGAAACATTGCAGGTTTATTTGCAGAAGCCTTATACCGCCTATGATATAAACAACGGTATAGAAAAAGCAGCTGTTGAGCTTGTCGGCTTTGCAAAAACAAAAAGACTTGCACCTGGAGAGGAACAGGAGCTCACAGTAACAATAGATAAAGAAGCATTCAGAACCTACGACGCCTACAATAAAAAAACCTATATTTTAGAAAAGGGCGATTACTATATTGCGGCTGGTACTAATGCGCATGATGCGTTAAATAATATTCTTGCGCAAAAAAAGAAAGATGGTATAAATATTAATTCTGCTATGATGGATGCAATGGGTAATGCAGATTTAACATATAAGGTAAGTATTTCCAACGATGATTATGAAATCTTTTCTGTATCGAAGGAAACTGGTAAAAAGATAACAAACCAGTTCGATAATGCCGATATCAACTTATATGAAGGGACAAAGGATCAAAAAATAACTTATCTTTCCAGAAATGACTGGAAAGGAACATATCCAGTATCAGCTGGTGTACAGATGAAATGCCTTGATTCCGTTATGGTCAAGGATATGCAATACGGCAGTGAGATTAAGGCTAATGACGGCGACAAAATGCCCATATACGGCAAAGATAGCGGACTTACCTTAGCCATGCTTAAGGATTACGATTATAATGATCCAATTTGGAATAGTCTTTTGAATCAGATGACGCTTGCAGAACAGCAATGGCTCACTTCATATGGATTGAAGTTTATGGCTGGCGCAACCAGTGTTGCTGCACCAGGTGGTTTAGCACATGACGGTCCTGTGGGAATAAAGATAAAAAATCCTGGATTGAATTCGCAGATGTGTTTTCCAAGCCCTGTTAATATGGCATCTACATGGAATCTTGAACTTATAGAGGAAATAGGTAACGCTTTCGGCCTTGAAATATTACATGCTGGTTACACAGTAATTTATGCTCCAGGTGCAAACATTCATCGTACAGCTTATGCAGGACGAAACTGGGAATATTTTAGTGAAGATGGCTTTTTATCAGGCAAAATGCTTTCGACTGAAGTCAAAGGTTTGCAATCGCGCGGAGTTATAGTTATCACAAAGCACTTTGCGCTTAATGACCAAGAAACAAACCGTTACGGCGTTACAACTTGGACAAATGAGCAGACAATACGTGAAGCTTATTTAAATGCATTTGAAATTGCAATTACGGAAAGTAAAATGAACGGCGTGATGTCGTCATTTAATCGACTTGGTTGCACTTGGGCAGGTGCTCACAAAGGATTGCTTACTAATGTGCTTCGTGGAGAATGGAACTTCATGGGGATTGTTGAGTCCGATGCATGTGCCGGTGGAGTGGCTCATATGACTAGTGATTTGGCAAAGGCTGCAGGACTTATTGCAGGCAATGATTTGTGGATGGATTCGGGAAATGAACAGTATTTTGAGGCGTATAAAAATAATGCAACTATAATGCTAGCATTACGCGAAGCTAGTAAACGAATCCTTTATGGACAACTTCATAGTAACGCCATGAACGGAATAAGTGAATCTACAAAAATAATCAGAATTCAGGCGTGGTGGCAAGAGCTACTTATCGGCGTGCAAATAACTATAGGCGTTATATTTGGTGCTATGGTTATTATGGCGCTACTTAGTTTTATTTTCGGCACTAAAAAATTCGCTTATTGGTATAATGAGCATTTAGCTGTTGTTGCGTCTAATAAAGCTGCAACAATATCTGCTATAGCCGCAAGCGGAGAAGCAGTCGGCAAAGGTTATTATATAAGCAATACAGGATCGAACGGCGCAACCAAATCGATTCCACCTGGATATTATATCGACGGCAAGAAACAGCGTATCTCTAATAAGCGAAAGGACATATTTATTCTGGCAGCTTCGATTGCGCTTGCTGTGGCGGTTACGTTAAGCGCTACATTGCCTTTTGTTTTCAATAATTTCGGTATTACCAGTTCAAAGGCGAGCTGTGATCAGATCTGCGCAGTCTGCAAAGGATGTTTAGATACAAGCTGCAGTAATTGTAAGATCAAATGCGGTGAGAATAAAGATGAGTACGAGTTTGAAGCAGAAAGTGCAACAAAAAAAGAGGGCGTTAAAGCGCCGATTGACTTTGTAAGTGAAAGAGACACTACTTATGTAGGCGAATTTAATGAGAACAAAGGCTCAGGGCTTATATTCAATATCTATTCAGAAAAAGACACTGTTGTTACGCTTGTCGCTACAATCAATCGACGTCCTATCGACACTACGTTTACAGATCTTGTTATAATTGAAGTGAATGGAAATAAGCTTATGAGCCCTAAGGTGGTTAAAGCAACGACAGAAGGCATGGAAGAATGGATTGCATTTGTGGATGTGACGTTGGGCTGTGTTAATTTGCAGGCAGGAAATAATGTGATTGAGTTAACGCATCTAACTGATTTAGGCTACAACTTTGATATGATCAAACTTTTAAGCAACGAGCCGTTAAAGGAAACATTTGCCAGCTATAAATTTTCAGGTATCCCTAATGGAGTTCCTGGTGCGGGTAATAGTGGGATGCCTAAAAAAGAAAACAATGGCTTTATAGGTAATTTAAGTGGCAATAGGGGTGCTTCAATTACATTTACGATATTTGCTGAAGAAAAAGGTACTGCAATTCTTTCAGCGGCAGTAACAGCACGCAGACAAGGAGCTAGAAAGTTTACAAACGGATTTAATACTTCTTTGAACGGCGTTGAAATCGTGTCTGATGTAATCGTTCCTATAGGTAATTCAGCTAATGAATGGACCAAATCGTATCAAGTAACAATAGGTGAAATTAAACTTATTGAGGGTGAAAACACGCTTGTATTCTTGGTGCCGCTTGATTCTGGGGACTTTGATGCATCTAATTTTGATTATATCCTGATAACAAGTGCATTCGAGGTGAGTTGCACTTCTGATTGGAATTGGTAACGTTAACTTTTGATAAGATAAAATAATTTAAATATTGGAGGAAAAGGATTTTATGAAAACAAGAAAGGCATCAGTTGCTTTATTAACTGTACTAGTACTTCTTGTCTCAATGGTATCTGTGGCATGTAAACAACACATGCATATCATGCAAAAGCATGACTTAAGGGCAGCGACCTGTACAGAAACCGGTAATGGCGAATATTGGGAATGTACGGACTGCGGTAAGCTGTTTATAGACGAAGACTTGATGTGAAGGCTGAAAATGATAAATACATTGAAGGTACACTTCTTTCAAAATCTAAACTATCGTTTTCTTTGAATTGTTCAGAATGTAATTTCAACGAGACACTGACAGACAATGTTACGGTTGACCTTTCAGCAAAGCTTGTTAAGGGTGTTAATAATTTTACAGCAACCTACAGATCAGGAAGTATTGATGTAAGCAAAGAGTTTAATGTAACGGCAGTACAAAAGGAGTTAGCAAGCATAGCCTTAGAGTATACAGGTAGGACTATATACTATATTAATGAGCAATTTGATATTCAAGGGCTTAGTGTTATTGCAATGTATGACAATGCTACGCAAGAAGATGTAACCTCGCTTGTAACTATTGCCTATGATATGTCAATTGAGGGAGATAAGAGTGTTGAGATCAGCTATGGCGGAATGAAAAAAAACATTGCTATTACTGTTTTAGATAGCTCAATAAAAGCATTGACTGCCCAATTGAATAACAAAGATCAAATTTTTCATGACGGTCAATATATTCTTAATAGCCAACTTGTTGTAACGGCAGAAGAAAACGGCGGCGAAAAATATGAACTTGACAATTTCACCATAAAAAACCCGAAGCTCTCTGCTCCTCAGACAATACTTGAAATTGAGTATGAAAGAAGAAAGGTCGATTTAACCGTAGAAGTCCATGCTTTGACTTTTATGGACGAGCTCGAATCAACAACAACAATCAATGGCAGGCTGGCGCACTACTACTGCGAAACTTGCGACAAGCTGTTTGACACAACCGATTCAAGAAATGAGGTTGTAGAATCTGAACTAGGGATTCCGTTAATGGAGTCACTTAGCGTAATGGATAATAATGCTTTGGTCACAGCCTTTGACGGCAAGACGGTTGCAAAGGATACAAGAGAGAACTGTGTAAGCGCAAGCAACAGCAGGGCACAATACGGTAAAATATTCATAACCTATAATTTAAGTGTAGAAGAGGATACCGAAATCAAACTCTACACAAATACTTGTGTCAGAAATGTGGATAACAAATTTAATGCGGTATATTCAGTCAAGGTCAACGGTGTTGTGATAGATGTAAGCGACGATGTGAAGCTACCATATGATACTGTTAACGGTTGGTCAACACATTCTTATACACTTGTCGGAAAGGTTGTTCTAAGGGCTGGACAAAATAATTCAATAGAAATTATAAGACTTAATATAGGAAATTATGGCTCTTTGCTTAGAGGTAACTATACCTACAACTTTTTTGGCATAGCAGTAACTCCTTTAGAAAATAATGAAATCACGCATACACATATGTGTGAGAGTACTTGTTTACATTGCGGTAATTGTACTGATGAGACATGCACAGAAATGATGTGTGAAGACAAATGTCAAGGACATGAAGGCGAGCATTTCTGTGAAAGTATTTGTAATATTTGCAGTGAATGCAATGATCAAGTATGTGAAGAACAAGCCTGTATGAATAAATGTGATTGTGTAGAGTTTACAGTAATGAACGATTCTGTAACAGTAGTTGATATTAATGGAAACACGGTCAGAAAAAACACTGATCCAAAAGAGCAAAATGTCAGTGCTAATGATAGTGATGCGAAAAAGGGTGTTATAGTCATTACATACACAATATTTTCTGATAAAGAAACTACAGCAAAGTTGTATATTAAAACCAGCTCACAATGCAATGAAAACACACTTGCCGATAGCTACTCATTTAAAGTAGGAGATAATGATGTTGTTTTAGATGATTCAACAATGATGCCTTATAATGATATTTCAAGATGGACAGATTTGCGTTATACTTGCATCGGTGAAATATCCTTGACTGAAGGCGTAAATACAATAGTTATTACGAGACCTGATACAAGCGAGCGCGTATTAAGTGACTTTGCAGCATACAACTTCTTTGGAATAGCGATTTCAAGAAACGGTGCTGAGTTAAGTTTTTCAAGCTAAAAATAATCTAGTTTGAATAGTAAAACACTTTATCAAGTGTAAGCTGGTCTAATAAATTTAATATTTTTACAAAAGATAAATAACCGGGCATTCTGCTAAAGATTGCTCGGTTTTTCCTTAGTATGGTCAAGATGGTCAATGGTCAAGATGGTCAATGTCAAGGGGACGGAGGTATTGACAAGTAAAGAATTGGTATGATAATATAAACATATGCCAAGGAAACCGAGAAAAATCCAAAACGGAAGATATTATCATGTAATGGTGCAGGG
>CALAYY010000136.1 GCA_937895465.1 uncultured Clostridia bacterium
AAGCTATAAGCTTTTTTGAACCCCACGTCTAACGTGGGGTTTTCTTATACAAAAAGGCTCCTTTGTCAAAAGGAGCTGTCACGCAGTGGCTGAGGATTAATTTATTATGGTCATAGAAAGTATACTGAAAACGGAAGATTTTAAGCAAAGTTCTTTTAACTTAATAGCTTTCTCATAATGCTTCTTTAATCTTTGAAAAATAAATCATCCGTCATTTTGCTAACGCAAAATGCCACCTTCTTTTGATAAAGAAGGCTTAAGAGTTAAAATCCTAGCAATTTTAGTAAAGGTTTGCTTAATGTATAAAACTTCATTTAATAGACCACATAGGCTCCTTTGTCAAAAGGAGCTGTCAACTTTAGTTGACTGAGGATTAATTTATTAGAGCCATAGGAAGTATAATGAAAACGATAGCTTGATTTTAATTTGATTTAATTTATAACCGCCATAAATGGTGTAATAAAAACAATATCCGTAAAAAGAATTATTCCTTATTATCGTCTGTATTGTCTTTTCTTTCTTCGCCGTTTTCTTCTGCTTTTTCTTTATCTTTTTTGGAAAAATTAATGGCATCGCCTACATCGCTAAGTCCTTCAAAGGTATCGGCAAGGGGTGCCCATGCCTTATTTTTTCTTAAGCGTTTTGCAATTTTTCGTCCAAAGATTGCGCCCAAAACAAGCAGCAAAAATAAGCCAACAAAGAAGATTACCCAAATCCACCAAGGAATATTGCCGCCGCCCATATATGCAGAGACTATTGTACCGGGGATACGGGTCAATATAACAAGCAAAAGGTAATGTCTAAATTTCATCTTGGTAAGACCTGCGGCATAACAAACTATATCACTTGGAATAAAGGGAATGAGCATAAACAAAATAAACAAAAGAGAGTTTTTGCCTTCTAGCTTTTTTTCAAACCTTTCCACTTTTTCACGGTCAGCCATCTGATATACAAGCGGTCTTCCCAATGCCCGCGAAATCCAAAACACAGCAATGCTTCCCAAAACCATTCCAATCAAGGTCAGTAAAACACTAAACCAAATTCCGTAAAGATATCCGCCTGCAATTGCAACCACATTGTTAGGCACAAAGGCAAGTATTACAGACAAAAACGCAATACCGACATATACATATTTTGACCAACTGCCAAACTCCTGTATATAGTCTTGGATTTTTTCTCTGCCGCCCTCTGCTCCAAAAAGGCTTTTAAAACCAACCGCTCTTATAAATATTACTGCGGCAATTATTGACAATACCAGTATCACTATCAAAACTATAAGGCTTACTATCTGATATGCCCCAAATTTTTTCTTAGGTGCTGTATTGTTGCTTTTTTCTCTGTTGTTTTCCATGTTTAAATTATATCAAATTATTGTTACTTAGCAATCAAAAAGTTTATCTTGATAAGCCATTAAAGCCTAACAAAAACTTATTATTAACTCTATATTAATATTTTGCTAATAATAACTCAAAACCATCTAAGCCATATAATGGAATTATGTTTTTGGTTGTCTTTTTTTATAACAGATTGTATAATATATTTTACTTTTAATATATGCTGATGTAGCTCAGCTGGTAGAGCAGCTGATTCGTAATCAGCAGGTCAGGGGTCCGAATCCCCTCATCAGCTCCAAAAACAGCCGTTTTAATAACGGCTGTTTTTATGTCTAAATTTAAAAAATTCTTTGTTTTTATGTTTAATTGTGTTATTATATGCTTAATTCATAAAGGAGAAGTGTTTTTTTATGGATAATGATGCTTATTTATACCATTATACATCTAATCAAAACTGTTTTAATATAATTGAGACCAAAAAATTATGGCTTTCAGATTGCTTAAAAAGCAATGATAAGAAAGAATTTACTATAATTATAGAAGATATATTAAATACTTGTAAAACAAACGAGCAAGTATATAATATATTAAAGTGTTACATCAATGAAATTTATGAAGAAAAATTAGATGAATATTATAGTATATATATTTTATGTTTTTCAAATCAAGGTGATTTATTGCCTCAATGGCATATGTATGCAAACAACGCTACCGGTATAAGCATAGGCTTTAAGAAAAAATTAATAGATGAATTTATTATAAAATTAAAACAAAAAGAAATAAGTTCTAAAAAGGATAATGTGTATGACATTCCATTTTTAGATTTTTTTAAAATTAAATACGTTAATAAAGAAGAATTGAAAAATCTTCAAATCAACTATATGAAAGAAATTACATGCAAAATTAACAACTATTTGTCTGAAAATGAAATTGATGATAAAGAACTGAATATTTTTTTAGATGCTAATATGAGCTTACAGGATGCTCTTGATAAATATAAATCAAAATGTTTTCAAATAAGTGAATTACTTGGCACAAAAAAATATAAAGATTTTAATGAATTTGTTAAAAATGAAATTAGATTTCTTTTATATGAAGGAATAAAATACAAATTATCGGATTTTCAACATGAAGAGGAATGGAGAATTTGCATTAATAGTGCAGCTGTTTCAAACAACCTAAAATTCAATTGTTCAAATGATATATTTAAAGCTCATATTGAATTTAATCTAAATGAGCTATTAGGTTATGATAATTTTGATGATGAAGATATTTCGGATAATGCAATGTTAAAAATAATCTTAGGTCCTAAAAATTTAAATTCAATTAAAACAATAGAAAGTTTTTGTGGAATAAACGAAATCTTATCAGATGTATCAAAAACGAATATAAATTATAAATAATTTATTAATCTTATTGAGTTTTTAGTGATCAATAGGTTAGGAGTTCAAATCTCCTCATCAGCTCCAAAAACAGCCGTTTTAATAACGGCTGTTAATTTTTTAATAAAGGACATATAATCGGCAAAATAAGAAAAATATATTTCATTTTTTATAGACTTCTTAATTGTTTGATTTTTTTTAATTCTATTATTGCTAGTACAACTATTGCGACAAGTAAAACTCCAAGAACAATTGTAATATAAAAAAGATGGTTAAATACAATATATTCCCACAATACCATAATGTTAAGTGCCAAAAGCAACAAAGTAAATCCAAAGCTATATAAGTATTTTATAGCTGAACAAATTATTATCAGATTATATTTTTTTCTTTTTAAAAATACTAGCTGTATTAATGCTGCAATTACTCCGACTAAAACAATAGAAGTATAATAAGATGATAAATCTCGTAAAACGATAAATTCAATTATCCCATATATAAAAAATATAGTCGGCAAAACAAAAAATAAGATTTTTAATTTTTTTATCATTTAATAAACTCTTATAAAAACTATACAAGTATTATAATATGTAGTCAATAAAAGGTCAATTACAATAATAATTACGATTTATTTTCTTACATCAACATCCAAGATTATATATAGATAATTACAGTCAATAAAACAATGGAGTATATGATAATCAAGATAATCCATATTATTTTGAGCGATTTCTATAATGTCTGACGGACTTAATAACATCTTGCCGTTAATGTCAGTAATCTTGCAATAAGTGTTCTCATCAATTACTTCTAAAAATTCTTTTAACTTTAACATCATTATTCCTACAATCTTTTTTTAACGAATAGATAAACTAAGTTTTATATATATTAATATTAGAATTTCTGTGCTTATATATGTTATACCACAGATTTTCTAATATAGCAATAGATTAATGTTAGAAATTATGTTATTTTCATTACAAAATGAGTATATTTTCTAAGAGAATAAAAGAATTAAGAATATTAAATAATTTGACTCAAAAAGAATTGGCAGAGTTATTGGGTATTTCATATTCTGCTGTCGGACAATGGGAGAGCGGACGAAACACGCCTACTGCCAAAATGTTGGAAAAGATTGCAGATATATTAAAAACTGATGTCAATTATCTTTTAGGCACAGAAACCGTTCAACAAAGCTTGCTTGAAAAAAGACTTATACAGGCAGGGCTAAAAGATAAACTTAATAATCTAACCCCTGAACAATGCGATATTTTGATTTCTATTATAAAAAACTTCAAAAGCTGATTTTAATATATTTTTTTGTTTTAATAATCCATAAATCCATGCAAAATTGTGTATGGATTTTTGATTATACCCTTTGATATAATTTATATAGACAATAAAGAACATGCATTTTGTTTTATTCTAATACTCGATACTCGTTTTATCGCTTTTTTTGGCTTTTTCATATTATTAATAAGGATTGTCCATGGATGATGTTAATGTTAAAACTTTGAAGTATCTTGAACTCTTAAGCGAAAAATTCCCCACTTTACACAAAGCATATATTGAGATTATCAACCTTCAAGCCATATTGGCGTTGCCCAAAGGCACAGAGCATTTTATCAGTGATATTCACGGCGAATATCATGCTTTTTATCATCTACTTAACAGCTGTTCGGGTGTTATAAGAGAAAAGGTTGACAGCGTTTTATATGACGAATCTGCTAAAAAATCAGATTTATTGACGCTCATTTATTATACTAATCAAAAATTAGAACTTGAAAGGCAATGTCAAAAGGACATCAATATCTGGTATAAGCAAACGCTTCAACATCTTATAGAAATCTGCCGTATTACAGCCTCAAAATATACCCGCTCAAAAGTCAGAAAAGCAATGTCTCCAAATTTAGCCTATATAATTGATGAACTTCTTAACACTCAATTTGATAACCAAAACAAGACAGAATATTATGATAAGATTATTTCTACTGTGATTATCTTAGGTCATGCAGAAACATTGATAGCCGAATTATGCCGACTAATCAAAAAGCTGGCAGTTGATAAGCTTCACATCTTAGGCGATATCTTTGACAGAGGGATGAGTCCTGACCTAGTTATTGACTCTCTTATAGGACATCATTCGGTAGATATTCAATGGGGTAACCATGATATCGTATGGATGGGGGCGGCTAACGGTTCTATTGCATGTATTCTCAATGTCTTGTATAACTGCCTAAGATACGGCAATATGCATGTCTTAGAAATAGGCTATGGCATCAGCATGCGAGAACTTAGTGATTTTGCTGTAAAAACTTATGCTTACAGTCCGTCATTTTTGGCAAAAAGTGAAAATAAAAACATTGAGCTCTATTCTAAGATTTTGAAAGCTGTTGCTATAATGATGTTTAAAGTTGAAGGAAATATAATTCTTAATCATCCTGAATTTGAAATGGATGAGCGAAATTTGCTGCTCAAAACTGATTTTGACTGCTTTGAAACCGAAATCGATGGAGAAAAGTTTAAACTCACTGATACAGATTTGCCTACCATTATTAAAGACAGCCCTCTAAGTTTGACGCAAGAGGAAGAAGAGGTTCTGGACGGGCTAAAACAGGCTTTTGTTTCAAGCGAAAGGCTTCAGCGTCATATCAGCTTTTTATATTCTAACGGCAGTCTTTACAAGTGCTTCAACAGCAATCTGATGTTTCACGGCTGTGTTCCTATGACAGAGCAGGGAGAGCTGGATTATATTATAATTGACGGTATTAGTTATAAAGGAAAAGACCTTTTTGACAAGGCAGAAAAGATAATCAACAGCACTCGATTTTTGGAGCCGTCAGCCCAAAAAGACAATTGGCTTGATTATATGTGGTATTTTTGGTGCGGTAAAAAATCTCCTCTTTATGGGCGAAACAAGATGACATCTTTTGAACGTATGCTAATCAAAATTCCAAAATTAGAAGCAGAACAGCTTAATCCTTATTATTGTTTTGCCGATAAAAAAATCTTTTGCGAGAAAATCCTAAATGAATTTGAGATATATGACGATTATTCTCATATAATTAACGGACATATTCCTGTAAACGCCAAGTTGGGAGAAAGTCCGATAAAGGCTGACGGCAGAAGGTTTGTAATAGACGGAGGGCTTAACCACAGCTATTATAACACAACAGGAAATGCCGGCTATACTTTGATATTTAATTCTATGGGGTTAAAAGTGGCGGCACACAAACCCTTTGAGAGCAAAGAATTTGTTTTGAAATATAATTATGATATGGAATCACAGATTATATACCGTGGCAAAAGTCCAAGAAGAATCAAGGTAAGAGATACTGATACCGGTAAAATACTTGAAACCCAAATAGCTGATCTAATGCTTTTGGCGCAAGCTTACAAAAAGGGCTATATAAAGGAAAAGTAATCTTTGCTTCTTTTTTAGATTAATTATTTCAATAGATTAAGATTTAGATAAAATCATTGCATTATTTACATAGATTTTTATTATTATTTTCGTTATAATTATTAACAATACTTAATTAAAATTTGGGGGCAACACCATGCATCAAAAGAGTTTTATTTGTTTTAGTTGGCTTTTTTTATTTTATTTGGCATCTTTGGTCGGATGTTTAGTATCTATCCACTTTTTTAATGATTTTGTTGGATTGATTACTGGCTCTTGTATAATGATTGCCACCCTCCCTTTTTATATAGTACTACGCAAGAAAAAATACATCCCTGCAATTATTAGTCTTATTAACGGCTTTGGCACAGGGGCTTCTGTCGGCACTTTTTATGTTATGCAAGAAGTTGAATTCTCTATAATGTATGCAGTTATCGGCATTGCTGCATGTCTTGCCTTATATTTTGCTTATACCATTTTAATAAGAAATGAATATATAAAAAAGCATGCCAAGCTTTTTACTATTGTTTCATCGATAATGGTGTTGTGTGCTTTTATTAAGGGCTGGATTGAAACTAATCCCCAGTTATTCAGTCATATGACTTTTATGTTTATAGCTTCTGCTTTCTATGTTTTCGCGCTTATTCGCCCCGCTTTAGACAGCACACAACTTTTCAAACATATCGCAATGTGTTCTTATGGTGCTCTGTTTTTGGTTTCTATTATTGTGCTGATTATAATAAGCGAAGGCAATGGATTGAGCTTAGATTTCTTAGGTGACTTTAGTTTTGATACCTCAGATATAAAAAACAAAAAGATGAAAAATAATTTAAGGCGCAAGTTATAAGGAGATAAGAAATGAAATCTAATTTGAAATCTGTAAAAATATTGAAAAATCTTGCATGGTTTATTGTTCTAATTAATACAGCGTTGTTTATTTTTATTTTAATTTCGTTATTGACCTTAAATGAAAACGCCTCCAATTATGTTTTTAATAAACTTTTTTATTTGGTCGCTCTTGTTTTTTTGTTTATATTTTCTTTGATTATACCTGCAATACTTTCTGGGATAGCCGATATTGTCAACAACACTCATACAAATAACCTATTGCTAAGCAAACATTTAGAAATAGATATAGAAGTAGATGACGAACATGAGACTCAAAAAAGATTAGTCAAAACACCATCAACTATTATCAACTGTAAAAACTGTTTTCATAATATAGATGATAAAAAGTGTGAAATTTATGACATAAAACCAAAGAATATAGTCGATTATAAAGACGGTCTTTGCTCCGACTATATTCAAAAATAATAACTTTTGGTAGATTACTTTCCTCTTATAAAAATTTATACATTAAAATTACATTAAAATTTTTTAATCAGTCTTGAACTGCCAAGTTTTGCATGTTATAATAAATACATGATACTAAGGATATTATGGAAAATTACTAAAGCGGTTTTGGATTGGATAGCAAAAGTCATTGTTTTTATGATTTTTAAGCTGTATCTATGGATTCCGCTGTTGTTTGCCTTAGTGTTTACTATATGCTCGGCTGCCGGCTTATTTGCTTTTCAAAAGTACATTCCGCATCTTGTTGTGTTGATGTCCAGCGGAACAATATTGAGTATTTTACTTTGTATCAGAAAATTATTTGACCCCAAAGCCAAAAAATCCGAAAAGGAACAAAAGCAAAAAGAACAACCGCAGAGCAAAAAAGAAAAACGGTCATTTCTTAATAAGAAAGCCCAGCCTGTATACAATGACGAGCCTATATATCAAAGCCAGCCAACCCCAGCTAGAGCAGAATATGTGGATTATAAACAGCAAAAGATCCGCCCTGACTTTGACGATATGCCCTATGTCAGTCCACAGGATATACAAAGAAAACAAAGACGCAATGCCGAATGGTTTAACACCACTTATGAGGTAGTGCCTGAAATAAAGCAAACTCTCAATATCCCTGACTTAAAATCTTACAGCAATAATTATGATGTTGAGGTGGAACAGCCTGCAAGACTGTTTCGGACAAGAAAAGACCCGTCACTTTTTATAGCAGAATATCCCGACAGGCTTGAATATTACCGCAAAACCTCTAACGGAATGGTGCTAGTAAGCGTAGAAGCCAATACATTAAATTATCAGAGTAATTAATTTCATAGCGATAGAATATATTTTATCCACACCAAAAATCTTAAATGATAAGGGGGTAAACTATGGAAAACAAATATAATCTATCAAAAGAAGACAATCTGTCCTTAGCAAAAAACCTTAAGACAAGAAGCATTTATTCAAGTGTAAGATTGGAAGGCATTAATATAACCTATGCAGAAACACAAGCAATCTTAAACGGTATTAATGTCACAAGAATTTCACAAAAAAGCACTGATATAATCAAAAACCTAAAATTAGCTTGGGACTATTGTCTAGATAACATTGAGAAAGACATAGACCTTGATTTGATATGCAAAATCAATTCTTTGGTTTTGAACGGTCTTGATGAAGAAAATGCCGGCAAGCTCAGAGACGCTGATATGGAAGTGAGCGGCAAAAACATCTTGCCTCCGCCCAAGTATGATGATGTCATAATTGCACTTGAAACAATTTTAAATAGCGGTACGAGTGTGGATAAGGCACTTAATTGTTTTTTGTACGGCTGTATCAATCAACTGTTTTTTATCGGTAACAAAAGGGCATTTATGCTTGCCTCCAACATGATTTTGATTAAAAACGGTGCAGGGCTAATGCTGGTAGATGAAAAACATCTGATAGACTTTAATTTGAAATTATTGTATTTTTACAACACCGCCAAAAGCCTTCCCTTAAAGGAATTGTTATATAACAACTGCATTACGGCAAAATAAACTTAAGCCCTGAAAACACTTCAGGGCTTTTAATTTTTTATTCGTGTTTGGGCATTTTGGAAAGATCAAAAGGAGTTTCTTGATATACCGCATAATTGAGCCAGTTATTAAACAAAAGCATTGAATGACTGCGCCATGTCATAAGCGGCAATTTGCCTATTTCATCATTGATATAATAATGTTTAGGCTTATCAATTTTTAGCCCTTTTCCTATATCTCTCAAGTATTCGTTATGCAATGTGTCAGCATCATATTCGCTGTGACCTGTGACATAAATATGTCTTAAATTTTTTGAGGCTACTAGATAAACCCCTGCTTCATCTGATTCGGCTAATATTTCTAAAGACGGATGTTTTAATATGTCCTCTTTTTTTACTTCGGTATTGCGTGAATGAGGCGCCAAAAAGCTGTCGTCAAAGCCTCTTACTATGGGATTGGTCTTAGAACAAAGAGTGTGCCGAAATATGCCGCTTATCTTTTCTGCTAATTGATGTTTTTCAATTCCATAATGATAAAAAAGCCCAGCTTGAGCTGCCCAGCATATATATAATGTGGAAAAAACATTGGTGTCTGCCCACTTAATAATATCCGTAAGCTCATCCCAATATAACACATTGGAAAAGTCCATGTTTTCCACAGGTGCGCCTGTGATAACAAGTCCGTCAAACTTCTCGTCTTTTATTTGTGAAAAAGTTTTATAAAACTGCTTGAGATGCGACATTGCGGTATGCTTGCTGTTATAGCTTTCAGTACGTAACAATACTACATCCACCTGTAACGGCGAATTGGAAATAAGCCTTAGAAGTTGGTTTTCGGTAACTTCTTTTACCGGCATGAGATTGAGGATAATAACCTTAAGCGGACGGATATCCTGCGAAACCGCCCTTTCCTTAGGCATTACAAATATGTTTTCTCGCTGCAGTGCCTTGACTGCAGGCAGCTTTCCTGTTATATTAACCGGCATTTATTAAAACCTCTTTTTAAAAAACGCAATAAGTATTTTATATATAATAAGTTAATAAACACTTTTTGGCAATCAGTCTAAAAAAAGCACAAAAAAACCCGCCCTGAAAGGTTCAAGACGGGAATTCTTATCTTTATAAATTAACTTAAATGCGGCGGTTTTTGGATTCGTTGATACGGGCGTTATAATCTTCTTCTTCAATATAATTGCCCCAGATATCTCTTACATACTTTTTTGCTTTATAATCAGCAATCTTGGTGCCGTCAGATGAGCTTACCACATTGGTAGGAGTAGTTGCACGTGCTGCTTTATAATTGGGATGAGTCATAAGCTGAGCCTCAAGTTTCCTTTTGTTTCTCAAAGCACGGCTCATAACAAAGATTAGCAAGAACACAAACAATAAGCCTGCCGCAGTAAACATTGTATAAACATTGTTCTTTAGTACTGTGGGTATAAAGCCGAAGTGTGTTGCATAGTATGCCTTGTTGATTATATAGGGGGTTGCTATTGTGTAGTGATAAAAATACGTTTGAGCGACATAAAACAATGCACCAAAAACCAAACCAAATAATATAAATTCAAGTATAAATTTTCTTAAGTTGCGTTTTGCGGGCAATGTCTTAATAAACAATGTTATCAGCAGTCCGCCCAAACCTGCAACAGCATACGCTGTCCACCAAGGCAAATTGACAAACATGGGCAATGTCCAGCCTGCCCATCTTGTAACATATATCGCCATAGGAACAATTGGAACACTGATAGCTGCCGCAATTCCAAAGAATGCTACCAGTCCTAATATTACTTTAAATAACCATTTTATAATACTCATAATGTTACCTGCCTTTATTTACACTATAAATATACTATATCAAGTGAGAAAAAGCATTAACATCATATTAAAAAAAGATTAAAATTACATTAAAAATCATCCTTAGGGCGGACAACCTCAACAGAGAATTTCTTTTGTTTGGCTTTTTTTGCGCTTCTTTTGAGCTTCATTAAAAACAGCCGCCATTTTGAAATAAGTCCGGGATGGATAAGTTTTTTGTCAGACTTCTTGATAGGCAAGGTCAGTTCTTTGATTTTGCCGTCCTCGATCTTGCCCATTCTGTCGATTCCTGCACTGTCAGCCAGTTCGTTAAGACATACTGATAAAATTATGCCGTATCCAAGACTTTTTAGTCCTGTTATTGCTCTTTCCAAAACAGGCTTTATTTCTCCGTCCAAAAAGCTGTCGCCGTCAATTATTATTATTTTTTTTGATGACGTGGATTGAGCTACAATATTGAGTAAAACCGCCTGATGAGAGCTAAGGCTTTTTAACTTTTTGTCTGCATATTCCTGCAATCCAAATCTCGTCAGCCTGTCTTTTATAATCACAAGCCTTTGAGCACGCGGCATCTCCAGATGTGAAAACTTATATTCAAGATATTCGGTCACATCAAAAGTCCCAAATAATATGCTCGTGCGTAAAATATAGCGGTCAGAATTGCTGAGGATTATATCGGATAATACTGTATCATCTTCTATCAGCAAAACTACATCTTTTTTTTGAGATGCTATTATCTTTAAAAAAAGTCTTTTTAGCGGCACGTTATCCCCTAACAGTGCCATTGCCTCGCCTTTATTAAGTATTAGGCTTACGTTATCCAAAAAAACTTCATCGCCTTTTTTTACCGTTATATTTTGTGTTAATTCTTCTGACATTTCCGCCGTCCTTTAAAAAGATTTGCATTATATTGTCAATATATGGATTATGCCCATACATCTTGCAACTATACAAAAAAATTTAATAAAGCTTCCTTATAACTAGCCTTTTTCTTTCTTAAAAAAGACCTTGAAAAACAGAATAATTTCAAAAGGTCTATTTATACTAAAGGTATGATAATGATAAACGGTGGACAAAGACTTGACGGAGAGGTTGTTATCAGCGGCAGCAAAAACGCAGCACTTGCAATAATTGCTGCCGCATGCTTATGTGATTCACCTGTTGAGCTTTTTAATGTGCCTTTGATTGAAGACATCTTTGACATGAGAGAGATATTGTTTTCTATGGGCTGCCGCACTCATATAGATGCGTACGGCAAAATGGTCATAGAGCCTGATACTCTCAACAGCTGTTTTGCAACTCACCCCAAGATGCATAGCATACGCGCAGCAAGTTATTTTATGGGAGCGCTTATAGGCAAATTTAAGATGGGTTGTGTCAGCATGCCCGGCGGCTGTAAAATTGGCTCACGCCCTGTTAATTAGACCAGTCTTCCCCGGCAGCTTTGGCGACAGGCATTTTCACCCC